>CAXNGD010000147.1:0-6556 GCA_964201575.1 Acetobacterales bacterium
ACTGTCGCCGGCGAATTCCCCGCGGCAACTACCGCCTGCGCCGGCAAGGTCCAGCCCAGCGAAAACGCCCCCGCAACCGCCGTCGCCGTGCCCAAAAAGCCGCGGCGACCCAACTTCGAAATCTGGTTCATGTCCCGCTCCCTCACGCCGCACCGGTTTTCGCGGCCGTATGGATCGCCGCCCGCACCCGCTGATACGTCCCGCACCGGCAGATATTGGTCATCGCCGCATCGATATCGGCATCGCTCGGCTTCGGCGTCTGCTTCAACAGCGCCACCGCCGTCATGATCTGCCCGCTCTGGCAATAGCCGCACTGCGGCACCTCATGCGCCAGCCAGGCCTTCTGCACCGGATGGCTCAACCCATCCGCCGACAGGCCCTCGATGGTGACAATCTTGCCGTCCTTCACATCGCCCAACGCAATGCCGCACGACCTGGTCACCTCGCCGTCGAGGTGAATCGCGCACGCCCCGCACACCGCAACCCCGCAGCCATACTTGGTGCCGGTCATGCCAATCCACTCGCGCAAAACCCACAACAACGGCGTGTCAGGCGGCGCATCCACCTCGTGCACGCGCCCATTCACATTCAGCTTGATCATGCCCTGCGCCCCCGGTTCGATCCCAACTACGCAAAGTGTGGCCAATGCCCCCCGGAGTTCAAGAAAAAGCCGCTTGGCGCCACGCGATCGGCCTGCCCGGAGCAAGAATCTTTTTTTGTGAACAAAAAGAAGCAAAAAAACTTCATCTGTTTGCCCTGTTGGGCAGCTTTTGCTCATTAAATCAACACGATAGGGCGGAATGCGAAATGGCGCCGCCTTGTCGAATCAGCTTGCAGCGATGAATAACGTTATTTAAAATGTCTGTATATGTTAGATATTGATTCCCCCCTCGGCGCACCGATCGCCACTCTTCCCGCACCCACCCCCCTGGGGGTGGGCGGGAGAATGCTGTCCAACGCCCTACACACCGCCATCGAAGCCCTCCTGGCCCATATCTTCGCCCGACTGGAAGCACTCATCCGCCTTTGGCGGGCCGGCCAACTCCCCATGCCCGCCGCTCGCACCCCGGCGCAGCAAAGCCACGCGCGCGAAAATCGCCCGCAACGCCCCACCCCGTCCGAGCACGCCCCTCGGCAACGCCACACCGCCGCCCGGCACCGCGCAGACCCACGCGACCAACAACCCCGCGCCACGATGCCGCGCGCCCGGGCCCGCCCACGCCCGGCACCCACCGTCATGCCGGCTGCACCATCGCCCCGCGCGCGTCCGAGCACCCGATCCACCCGCCCGCGCCACCACCAGGTGCGCGCGCCGCCATGCCACAATCCAGCCGCCAACAAGCCCGCCCATGCTGAAAACAGCACCGGGCGGGCTTGCAAAACTGTGCCTAAATTGTTGCGTTATCGTATTTTTATTCTGCCAAGCCTCGCCCTCCCGGACTCAACTCCCGCTGCGCAACTGCCGCACCACCCCGCCCAGCTCGTTGCGCAACGCCTCGCCTTGCTGCGCCACCTGGACACTCGCCGCGTTCAGCTCGCGCAACTGGCCCTGAACCTGCGCGGCCCCCTCGCTCAGCCGCACCACCCGGTCCGACACCACCCCCGTCGCGCGCGCCGCCTCGGCCACATTGCGCGCGATCTCGTGCGTCGCCACCCCCTGCTCCTCCACCGCCGCAGCAATCGCGGTCGCAATCTCGCTCGACCGGCCAATGATCATCCCGATCGAGCCCACCGCCGTCACCACCTGCGCCGTCGCCGCCTACATCTCGGCAATCTGCCGCCCAATATCCTCCGTCGCCCGCGCCGTCTGCGACGCCAGCGTCTTCACCTCGCTGGCCACCACCGCAAAGCCCTTGCCGGCCTCGCCCGCCCGCGCCGCCTCGATCGTCGCGTTCAGCGCCAACAGATTGGTCTGGCTGGCAATGTCGCCAATCAGCCGCACCACCGCGCCGATCCGCGCCGCCCCCTCGGACAATGTACGCACCGTCGCATCGGTGGCCGAAGCCTCGCGGGCGGCCTGCTGCGCCACCTGGGCCGCCTCCGCACCCGGCGCGAGATCTCCTCCACGCTCGATGCCATCTCCTCGGACGCCGCCGCCACCGCCTGCACATTGGCGCTGGCATGCGTCGTATCCCCCGCCGCCGCCGCAGAGTCCTGCGCCGCCGCGTCCGCACCCTGAGTCAGACTATCCGCCGAACGCTGCAACCCCACCGCCGACTCCGTCAGCGTGGTCGCGATCCCGCCGAGCGCCGTCTCCAGCTCGCCGGCCATCGTGCGCATGGCTTCGTGCCGCCGTTCCCGGTCAACCTGCGCGCGCGCCGCTGCCGCCTCAGCCTCTTCCGTCCGGGCCTTGCGCGCGCCTTCGCGAACCAGCAGAACCGCGTCCGCAACCGCCCCCACCTCGTCACCGCGCCCAGCCTCGGCAACGTCCGCCGTCAGATCGCCTGCGGCCAGCCGCGCCGTCGTCGCCGACAGCGACCGCAGCGGCCCCACCACCCGGCGCGTCACCAGCCACAGGGAGCCCGCGGCGACCACCAGCACAACCCCCAGAATCCCGAGCGACATCATCGCGTCCTGCCGGGTCTTGGCCACCATCTCCTGGACATGCGCCTCGCTCGCCCGGCCGGCGGCGTGCATCACCTCCAGCAACGTGCCGAGCTGCGCCGTCGTCGTCTCGACGAACTGCGCCACCGGCATCGGATAGCTGCCCTCGGCCCCCGCCTTCACCATCTGGTCGGCCAACGGGCGGAAGCCCTGGAAGTAGTCACGCTTGGCCACCTCCACCGCCGCGCGCAACGCCGGATGCGTCCCCGGGTCGGCAAGCGGCGCCAGGTTGGAGAACTGGTCCCACAGCATGTCCACCCGCGCGCGGATGCCGGCATTCACCGCCACCAACTCGGCACGCATCGGCTGCTGCGAGGCAATCGCCGAGGAAACGTTGGACCGCTCGAACCCCGCCGTGTCGCGCAGCCGCCACCCGATCTCCTTCACAATCGCCAGCCGCGCCAGTCCGGGATCAGCCTGTGCCACCGCATGCGCGGCGGCGAACCACACCCCCAGCGCAGCATTCACCGAGGCGGTGATCCCCGGCACGAAATCGCGCCGCAGCGCCGCGTCGCGCTGGTCACGCGGCAGCTTCAACGCCGCATCGGCCCGCTGGCGCAACCCGTCCGCCGCCTCCTGCGCCGTGCGCAGGTCCCGCAGCAGCGCCGCCTTACTGGGAAACGCGTGCTGTGACAGCTCCGCAAGTCCCGGCGCGAAGTTCGCCGCCACCGCCGCCCGGCGCTTCGCAATGCCCTGCAACACCTCCGCCCCCGCCGGGTCGGCCGCCTGGAGCGCGTTGTTGGTTTCCAGCCGCTCCATCAGCACTTCAAACAACCCGGCCGTATAGCGGTTGGCCCCGATATCCGCCTCCTGCGCCGCATGTGCATCCCGCAGTTCACCGAAATCGGACATCACCCGCGATCCCAACCCACCCAGGCTCAGCGCTGAGAGGCCGATGACTGCGCCGTACAGCAGGGTTCGAATCGACACCGCCCGGCGCGAGCGGTTTGGAACGGCTATGTCGGTCATCGTGCGTCTTTCCTTGGCTGGAGCGCAGAGAGTGCTGCGGATGCACTGAACACTTAGAGCGACCATGTGAACGTTCGGTAAAATTCACCCCCGACGCGCCATCAATGCCGTGCCTTGACACCCAACCGCCGGGGCAGGAGCCTCAACAGTCGCCAGACCGGGAGCGAAGAATGTCCGCCACCACCGACCGCCGCAACGCCCTCCCCGACCACGAACTCACCTTCGACGAATCCCGCCGCCGCATCGCCGAGGCCTCCAACTACCTCGCCGGCGGCGTCTCCTCGAATTTCCGCCTCGGCATCTCCCCCACCCCCCTCGTCCTCGAACGCGGCGAAGGCGCCATCCTGACCGACGCCGACGGCAACCGCCTGATCGACTATTACCTCTCGATGGGCCCGATGATCCTCGGACACTCCCCGCCCGACGTCATCGCCGCCGTCAAAGCCCAGCTCGACCGCGGCATCCTCTATGGCGGCCAGTCCGGCCTCGAAGCCGAAGCCGCCCGCCTGGTCTGCGAAATGGTCCCCTGCGCCGAGCGGATGCGCTTCTGCTCCTCCGGCTCGGAGGCAGTGCAGGCGGCCTTCCGCATCGCCAGAGCCGCCACCGGCCGCCGCGTCGTGCTGAAATTCGAGGGCCATTACCACGGCTGGTTCGACAACGTCCTGTGGTCCACCACCCCCCCGCCCGACGCCACCGCCCCGGTCGCCGGCAGCCGCGGCCAGATCCTGGACGCCGCCACCGACATCGCCGTCCTGCCCTGGAACGACGCCAAAGCCCTCGAAGCCCGCCTCGCCAAAGGCGACGTCGCTCTGGTCATCATGGAAGCCGCCATGTGCAACCAGGGCAGCATCTTCCCCGCCCCCGGCTACCTGGAGGCCGCCCGCGAAGCCTGCACTAAACACGGCACCATCCTGATGTTCGACGAGGTCATCACCGGCTTCCGCATCGGACCCGGCGGCGCCCAACAAATGTTCGGCGTCACCCCGGACCTCGCCAGCTTCGCCAAGGCCATCGCCAACGGCTTTCCGGTGGCCGCCATCGCCGGCAAAGCCGCCCTGATGGACGACCTCGCCAAGGGCGTCATGCATGGCGGCACCTATAACGGCCAGGCCATCACCATGGCCGCCACCGTCGCCACCCTGAACCGCCTCCGCCGTCCGGAAACCTGGGACAGCCTGAACCGCAACGGCACCCGCCTGATGGACGGCATCCGCGCCGAATTCGCCAAGGCAAATGTCCCCGCCGTGGTCACCGGTTTCCCAACCGCCTTCCACGTGGCGCTGGGCATGACCGAACCCGCAAGGAACTGGTCCGACCTCCAGCGCTTCGACCGCAAGCGCTACGTCGCGTTCACCACCGCCCTGGTCAAGCACGGCGTCCGCGCCCTGGAACGCGGCGCCTGGTTCCTCAGCACCGAACATGACGAGGCCATCGTCGACCAGACCACCGAGGCCGTCGGCCGCGCGCTCAAGGACATCACGGCATGATGGTTGCCCTTCGTGCCGCAACACCCAATATTGAGGAGTGATGGCAAACGAAGACGACTCCTCACAGACCCCGGACTGGGAAATTCCCTCCAACCTCCAGCCCAATCCGGAGGATTACGGCTTCGACCTTGAGCGCACGCTCAAGTCGGTCGTCGGCCTGCGCGCCAACGTCCCGTCCGACGCCTATACCGCCGGCACCCTGGGCACCGACCGCGTCGGCAACGGCGTGGTCATCCGCGAGGACGGCCTGGTCCTGACCATCGGCTACCTGATCACCGAAGCCGAGACCGTCTGGCTGATCACCAATGACGGCCGCGCCGTCCCCGGCCACGCCCTGGCCTTCGACCAGATCAGCGGCTTCGGCCTGGTCCAGGCGCTCGGCCGCCTTGGCCTGCCCGCCATCGAGCTTGGCGATTCCGATTCGCTGGCCGTCGGCGCCGAAGCCGTCATGGCCGCCGGCGGCGGACGCAGCCATGCCATCGAGGCCAAGGTGGTCGGCCGCCAGGAATTCGCCGGCTACTGGGAATACCTGCTGGACAACGCCATCTTCACCTCGCCCGCTCACCCCTTCTGGTCCGGCTCCGCCCTGATCGGCAAGGATGGCAAGCTGCTCGGCACCGGCTCGCTGATCCTGCAACAGGGCGACGGCAAGAAGCGCATGGACATGAACATGATCGTCCCGGTGGCGAACCTGCGCCCGGTGCTGGACGACCTCCTCGCTTATGGCCGCGTCTCCAAGCCCCCGCGCCCCTGGCTCGGCCTCTATGCCATGGAAAATGATGGCGGCCTGGTCGTCGGCGGCGTCTCGGACCGCAGCCCCGCCGCCCGCGCCGGGGTGCAACAGGGCGACCGCATCGTCGGCCTCGGCGACGAGGATGTCACCGACCTCGCCAGCCTCTGGCGCAAACTCTGGGCCACCGGCCCCGCCGGCACCGCGATCACCCTCAAGCTCATGCGCGACGGCACCAGCCTGACCGTGCGCGTCACCTCCGCCGACCGCACCAGCTTCCTGCGCGCGCCCCGCTTGCACTGAACCCCGCCGCGGGCGCTATGGCAGTTGCGGGCCATGCGGGTGTTGCAGGTCATCGCGGGAGCGGCCGTGGGCGGGGCGGAAACCTTCGCCCAGGATGCGATCCTGTCGCTGCACGGCCGCGGCGTGGAACAACTGGTGCTGACCCGCCCCTGGCCCGCGCATCCGGGACTTGGCGCGCGCCGTCCGCGCCGATCTGGTGCATGCCTGGATGTCGCGCGCTAATGCCTTCATCCCCGCCGGGCTGGCTTGTCCGGTGCTGGGCTGGTTCGGCGACTATTATGGTCGGCGGATTCAAGTTTGGGAGCGAACGTCGCCGGGGGGCGTGTTTCCTGCCGCGGCTGCTTCAGCGAGAAGGCTGGCAAATTGCTCGCCTGGAGTGGCGTAGTCGAGCGTTTTCCTGGGGCGGTCGTTGAGGCTGGCGGCCACCATGTCGAGGTCGTGCTGGTTAAGGGCGGATAGCGAC
>CAXNGD010000148.1:0-6536 GCA_964201575.1 Acetobacterales bacterium
CGGCCCCAGCGGGTCGAGGGCAGAGCCCTCGCCTTTCTCCTTACGTCGCCGCCTTACGCTTATGCTCATACCAGGCATCCATCAGTTGCAGCACAGTGGCCGCCGTTTCCTCGATCGACCGCCGCGTCACATCGATCATCGGCCAGCCCCGCTTGGTGCACAACCGCCGCGCCCACAGCAATTCCGCCTTCACCGCCTCGGGATCCACGTAGTCCCCGCTATTCTGCCGTGCCGCAGCAGCAGTCGCGGCCGCCCCGATCATCCGCAACCGATGCCGGCGGATCTCAATCAACGCCGCCGCATCCAGCGTCAGCCCAATCACCGGGCAACGCGCATTCTCCAACTCCGCCGTTTCGGCAATGCCGGGCACCAGCGGGACGTTGGCACACTTGATCCCGCGATTGGCCAGGTAGAACGACGTCGGCGTCTTCGAACTCCGCGAGACCCCAACCAGCACCACATCCGCCTCGCCAACCCCCCCATGTGCCTGCCCGTCATCATGCGCCAGCACATAGTGAATGGCGTCGATCCGCTTGAAATAGGCGTCATCCAGAACATATTGCCGCCCCGGCCGGGACGACGCCTTCTCGCCAAACTGCTCTGCCAGCATCTCCAGCACGGGGTCCAGCACATGCACCACCGCCACCCCCAGCCGCTGGCACGCCGTCTCCAGTTCCGCGCGCAGGCTCTTCTCCACCAGCGTCGACAACACCGGCCCCGGCTCCGCCTCAATCCCGTCCAAAACGCTTTGCAGCTTGAGCCGCGACCGGATCAGGCTCCAGCGGTGATAGACAATCTGTGCATGCTCGAACTGCACCACGGTCGCCCGCGCAATCGAGTTCAGCGTTTCCCCGGTGGCGTCGGAGACCAGATGCAGGTTGAGGCGCGTTGTCATGCGAACGAGGATACCGGGGATAACTGCCTTGGCCAGCCCCATCGTCTTCTCCCCCGGCGAATGACGGGGATAACTAGTGTCAATTCCGTTACAGCCAGACCAGATTCACCACATCTCCGGCACTTTGGAGATGACCCGGACTCCAACCGCAACTCCAACCGCTTGCCCGCATCACCTGATGTGAACAAAGCTTCACGATAAATTCTGCCCCTGTGGTACCCCAGGTACCACACCCCCCACTGCATCATCCCTAAAGTCTTAAAGGTTCTTCTCTGGTAGAAGAGCGCCGTGACAACGAGATGAGCCGAATGACCAAAAAGCTCCTAAGCGTGCTGAACGGCGAAGCAGTATGGCCGCCACCGGTATGGCTGATGCGCCAGGCCGGCCGCTATCTGCCGGAATACCGCGCCCTGCGTGCCGAAGCCGGCGATTTCCTCAAGCTGTGCCTCACGCCGGAGCACGCCGCGGAAATCACCATGCAGCCCCTGCGCCGCTTCGGCATGGACGCCGCCATCCTGTTCAGCGACCTGCCCATCGTCAGCCTCGGCCTCGGCCAGGCCCTGCGCTACGCCGAAGGCGAAGGCCCGATCCTGCCGCCCATCCGCACCGAAGCCGACCTCGATCTCCTGAGCCTGGACCGCGTGACCGACATCGTCTCGCCGGTCTGGGAAACCGTCCGCCGTGTCGCCGCCACCATCGGCGACGCCACCCTGATCGGCTTCTCCGGCGCCCCCTTCACCGTCGCCTGCTACATGGTCGAAGGCCATGGCTCGCGCGAATTCGCCGCTGCCCGCCTGATGGCCTATCGTGAACCCGCCCTGTTCGCCCGCCTCATCGAGCTGATCGTCCAGGGCAACCTGATCTACCTGCGTGGCCAGGCCGATGCCGGCGCCGAAGTCCTGATGCTATTTGATTCCTGGGCCGGCATGCTCCCCCCCGCCGAATTCCGCCGCTGGGTCATCGAACCCACCGCCCAGATCGCCGCCGCCCTGCGCCAGAGCCATCCGCACGTCAAACTCATCGGCTTCCCCCGTCTCGCCGGGTCGATGCTCGGCGAATACGCCCTCGGCGCCGGCATGGACGGCGTGGCCATCGACACATCGATGAAACCAGAGGCCGCCGCCGTCATGGTCCCGCCGCATATCGCCCTGCAAGGCAATCTGGACCCGCTCGCCCTTGTTGCCGGCGGCGCGCCCATGCAGGCCGGTGCCACAAAAATCCTGGACGCCCTGCGCGGCCGACCCCACATCTTCAACCTGGGCCACGGCATCGTGCCGCAAACGCCACCCGACCATGTGGGCGCCCTCGTGGAGCAGATCCATGCCGCTTGATACCACCAGCCCGCCGAAACGCCTCGCCATCGTCCTGTTCAATCTCGGCGGCCCCGACCGGCCGGAATCGATCAAACCTTTCCTGGTCAATCTCTTCACCGACCCCGCCATCCTGCGCGTGCCGTTCTTCGTGCGCCCCTTCCTGGCCCGCATCATCGCCCAGGCCCGGGTGAAGCCCGCCACCGAGAACTACGCCTTCCTCGGCGGCAAATCCCCCCTGCTCGAACTGACCCAGGCCCAAGCCAACGCCCTCGAAGCCGAGTTCCCCGAATACGAGACACGCTGCTTCATCGCCATGCGCTACTGGCACCCGTTCAGCCTGCAAACCGCGCGCGAGGTCCTCGCTTTTACCCCGGACGAAGTGGTCCTGATCCCGCTCTATCCGCAGTATTCCACCACCACCACCGGCAGCTCCCTGACCGCCTGGCGCGAAGCCGCCGCCCAGGCTGGTCTCGTCGCCCCCGTGCACAGCCTGTGCTGCTACCACAGCGATCCCGGTTTCATCCGCGCCACCGCCGACATCATCCGTGACAGCTACACCAAGGCACGCGCCGAACTCGACCCCGCCATCCCGCTGCGCGTGCTGTTCTCCGCCCACGGCCTGCCAGAAGTGATCGTCAAGAAAGGCGATCCGTACCAGAACCAGGTTGAAAAAACCTCCGCCGCCGTCGCGCGCGCCCTGGCCATCGACGACCTCGACTGGACCATCTGCTACCAATCCCGCGCCACCCCGCAAAAGTGGATCGACCCCTCGATAGAAGTCGAAATCGAACGCGCCGCCCACGACAAGGTCGCCATCCTCGTCGTCCCCATCGCCTTCGTCTCCGACCATTCGGAAACCCTGGTCGAACTCGATATCGAATACCACGAAGTAGCCCACAAGGCCGGTGTCCCCGGCTATTTCCGCGCCCCGGTCCAAGGCAGCGACGCCGGCTTCATCGCCGGCCTCGCCACCCTGGTCCGCACCACCCTGGCCCGCCCCACCGGCCTGTGCAGTTTCGTGGGCGCCCGAACCTGTCCTGCCCGCTTCGGCGATTGCCCGCACGCCCGCGCCGGCCGCCCGGAACCGGCAACCACCTGATGGCGCTCGATTTCATGCGCAGCCGCAGCGCCGCCTTGCGCCTGGTAATCTATGATTGTGACGGCGTCCTGGTCGACAGCGAACCTGTCGCCAACCGAATCGTCGCGGAAGAACTGACCGCCCTTGGCTGGTCCATGACCGCGGAAGAATCGGACCAGCACTTCCTGGGCCTTTCCAACATCGACATGCAGCCATTGATCGAACGCCATCTGGGTCGCCAATTGCCGAACTCATGGCAACAGGAGCTGGCGGCAAAGATAATCAACGCCCTGACCGAAGGCGTCGGCCCCATCCCCGGCGCCATCGACGCCCTGCATGCCACCACCGCGCTCAACCTGCCCTGGCGCGTTGCCTCGAACTCCACGCATGAGGAAATGCACGTCAAGTTCAGATGCCTCGGCGTGCTCGATCTCGTCGCGGGACGGATCCACTCGTACCGTGACGTCGCCCACGGCAAACCCGCCCCCGACCTCTTCCTCGCCGCCGCCGCCGCCCAGGGCATCCCCCCGGAACACTGCGTCGTCATCGAGGATTCCGTCCCTGGCGCCACTGCCGCCGCCGCTGCCGGCATGCCCTGCCTCGGCTACGCCCCGCACCACGACGGATCGTGCCTGCGCGCCGTGGGCGCCATGCCCTTCCATTCGATGTTCGACCTGCCAGCCCTCCTGGCCGCCGGAAAGGCCGCCTGATGACCATCTCCGCGCTGGTCCACATCTACCCCTGGACCAAGGCCCTGCACGTCATCAGCCTGATCGCCTGGATGGCCGGGATGTTCTACCTGCCACGGCTCTACGTGTACCACACCGCGCTGACCACGGGGTCGCCAGAGAGCGAACGTTTCAAGGTGATGGAACGCCGCCTGCTGAAGCAGATCATCAACCCCGCCATGATCGCCACCTGGCTGTTCGGTGTCATGCTGGTGTTAACCCCCGGCGTGATCGACTGGGGCCATGACATCTGGTGGTACATCAAGCTCACCATGGTCCTGCTGATGTCCGGCTTCCACGGCGCCATGTCGAAATGGCGCCGCGAATTCCTCGAGGACCGCAACCGCCGCAGCCACAAATTCTACCGCATCGCCAATGAGGTCCCGACCATCCTGACGGTGGTCATCGTGATCATGGTGATTGTGAAGCCCTTCTGAACAAAAAGAATCAAGCAAGTAAGACTCCGGCGGCAAAGGGCCGAGGGCCCTTTGATCCCATATACTGGCTTCTCGCCTCACATGGATGATGCCGGAATTGACGACAAAGGGCCGAGACCATTGAATGGGGATCAAAGGGCCTTCGGCCCTTTGCCGCCGGGGGCTTGATTGTTGTCTCAATTGCCCTCTGGCTTGACGCAGCGCGCATCCAGTCGTAGCAAGGCGAGGTGCTGCCGCTCTGGCGCGCGTCTTTCGCTCTTCGTCCCTCCCCTCCTCACGGCAGTCCCGACCGCCCGGCGGCCTCTCGCGCCCAGCCCGGTTTGACGGCGGAACCGCCCTCCCACTGCTCTTCCGCCGCGCCATGCAGCACCGCCATATCCGTCACGCACGAGGCCTCCCCATGCATCTTGCCGAACTCAAGGCAAAGTCACCCGCCGACCTGCTGAGCTTCGCGGAATCGCTCGCGATCGAGAACGCCTCGTCCCTGCGCAAACAGGACATGCTGTTCGCCATCCTCAAGAACCTCGCCGAGAACGACCAGGCGATCCACGGCGAAGGCACGCTGGAGATCATGCCGGACGGTTTCGGCTACCTGCGCAGCGCCGAGAGCAACTACCTGCCCGGCCCTGACGACATCTATGTCAGCCCCACCCAGGTCCGCCGCTTCGCCCTGCGCACCGGCGACAGCGTCGAAGGCCAGATCCGCGCCCCCAAGGACGGCGAGCGTTACTTCGCCCTGCTCAAGGTCAACACGATCAACTTCGAGGCGCCGGAGGCGGTCAAGCACCGCATCAACTTCGACAACCTGACCCCGCTCTACCCTGAGCGGAAGATCAAGATGGAGATGGAAGGCTTCGAAAGCGTCGCCAAATCCGCCTCCAAGGACTTCACGCCCCGCGTCATCGACCTGATCACCCCCATCGGCATGGGCCAGCGCGCCCTGATCGTGGCCCCGCCGCGCACCGGCAAGACGGTGATGCTGCAGAACATCGCCAAGGCGATCAGCCACAACCACCCCGAGGTCTTCCTCATGGTGCTGCTGATCGACGAGCGCCCGGAAGAAGTCACCGACATGTCGCGCACGGTGAAGGGCGAAGTTGTCGCCTCCACCTTCGACGAGCCGGCCACCCGCCACGTCCAGGTCACCGAAATGGTGCTGGAAAAGGCCAAGCGCCTGGTCGAGCACAAGCGCGACGTGGTGATCCTGCTGGATAGCATCACCCGCCTCGCCCGCGCCTACAACACCGTGGTGCCCTCGTCGGGCAAGGTGCTGACCGGCGGTGTCGACGCAAACGCCCTGCAACGCCCCAAGCGCTTCTTCGGCGCCGCCCGCAACATCGAGGAAGGCGGGAGCCTGACCATCATCGCCACCGCCCTGATCGATACCGGCAGCCGCATGGACGAGGTGATCTTCGAAGAGTTCAAGGGCACCGGTAACAGCGAAATCATCCTGGACCGCAAGCTGTCCGACAAACGCACCTTCCCGGCGATCGACATCACCAAGTCCGGCACCCGCAAGGAAGAACTGCTGGTGGATCGCGGCACCTTGTCCAAGATGTGGGTCCTGCGCCGTATCCTGAACCCGATGGGCACGATGGATGCGATGGACTTCCTGTTGGACAAGCTGAAATACAGCAAGACCAACCAGGATTTCTTCGACGCGATGAATACGTAAGGCTAGCAAGCACTTCTTTTTTGAAAAAAAGAAGCAAAAAACTTTTATCCCTCAAGCGAGTGGCTGAAGTTTTTTTGCTTCTTTTTGTTCACAAAAAGAAGAATCCTTACTTCAATACGTCGACGCTCATCAACTTCACCAACGCCAACACTGGCTCCCCGGGCCGAAGCCGCAACCGCGCCACCGCATCCGGCGTCACCCGGGCCAATAGCCGAACCTCCCCCGTCCCCAGCTCCACCATCGCCGTATGCCGGACCTCATCCACGGTGATCGCCACCACTAGCAGCCTGTCGGACTTAACGCGACGCGGAAGCTGTCGGTAGAATTGTTGCATCGCTTCGCCGTTTTTGCTGTTTGGATATCTGCTGGATGGGCAATTTCCGTCTGATTGACCGCGAGACCGGCTTTCT
>CAXNGD010000149.1:0-6519 GCA_964201575.1 Acetobacterales bacterium
TGCGGCCATCCTTGACCGCGGCTGTGCGCGACGCCCCAAAAACGTCAGGCCGGGACGAGGAAACGGCCTCCAACCGAACAAGGAAACCCCACCAAAACTGGCAGACTTTTGCGCCGCCATTTGGCTGGTTTTTCCACCGCCGTTGACAGCCGGGGTCGAGTATTACAATCGCGCGCTGACCACGTCCGACCTGCAAACCCTGACAGCTTCATAGGAGCCGGCCATGTAGGAAACAAGCTGTCACCGCTGGCCGAGCGAGGCCGCGTTCCTGGCGGCATGCGACGCCGCCGGCTGGTCGCGCGGGCCCGATCGCAAGCCCATCCCCGGCGATGGCACCGTGCTCGACGTGATCGGACCGTGGATCGAGCGGCCGGACCTGGTCGACGGCGTGCTGGTACCTGGCACCTTCGACCCGCGCTGGCACGTCAACGTCGCCCGGCTCGGCGTCGATCTGCCGGCGACCTTCCTGGCCACCAGCATTGCGCCCAGCACGCCACAGCGCGGCTTCGGTCTGCCCGCGCGCCCGCCACCCCAGCCGCAGCCCGTGCCCCTCACTGTGCCGGCGTGGAAGGGAAAGGCGGCCCTGCGCGAGGCCGGACTTCTGGATGTCGTAGATGCGGCGGTCCAGGCAGCTGGCGGACGCGTGCGCGATGCGTGGGACAGGGCTGCCGAATGGCAGCGCGGCAGCGCGTTCCTCTCCGACCTGGCTGGCGCGCTGGGGTTGCTCGCGGATTGAGTCGAGCAATTGTTCCGGCGAGCCGCAGCAATACGGGGGAGCAAAGAGCCAGCACTTGAGCCAAACAGGATTCGGCAAACCCCGGGGCGGATCGAGACGCGTCCTACCTGAAGAACAGCACCCGGGTGAACTGCGTGTAGTCGGACTCGAAGGCCATGATGCCGATAAACACTAGTATAGCCACCGGCGGGAACAGGATAGCCAACACCAACGCCAAACGCTCCCAGACCATATGCATGAAAACCGCAACAATCAAACCGGCTTTCAGCATCATGAAAACCAGGATCAGGAACCATCGGAGGTAACCCTGCACATGGAAGAAGTCGACCAGATAGGAAAATAGGCTGAGGACGAACAGCAATCCCCATACATAGAAATACACCTTGAGGGGGTGCTGCTGATGGCCGCCCTCGCCATGTCGCTCGATCTCCGGCGAAGTCGCGGACGCGTGTGCCTGGGCCATGTTCTTTCCTACCACAGATAGAAGAACGCGAAGATGAAGACCCATACGAGATCGACGAAATGCCAGTACAGGCCGGTGATCTCAACGATCTCGTAGCGCCCCTTCATGCTGGTGAAATAGCCCCGATCCTCGCGGTCGTAATCGCCGCGCCAGACCTTGCGTGCGACGATCAGCAGGAAGATCACGCCGATCGTCACGTGGGTGCCGTGGAAGCCGGTGACCATGAAAAATATCGAGCCGAACTGGGCCGCCCCGAATGGATTCTCCCAGGGCCGCACCCCCTCCGAGATGAGCTTGGTCCACTCGAAGGCCTGCATGCCGACGAAGGTCGCGCCGAAGAAGGCGGTCACCAACAACATCGCTGCCGTCTTCACGCGGTCGCGTCGGTAACCATAGTTCACCGCCAGCACCATCGTCCCGCTGCTGCTGATCAGCACGAAGGTCATGATGGCAATCAGGATCAACGGCATGTGGGTGCCGAAGATCTCCAGCGCGAAGACCTCGCTTGCGTTCGGCCACGCCACCGTCGTCGACATGCGATCGGTCATGTACGACAACAGGAAGCAACTGAAGATGAAGGTGTCGCTGAGGAGGAATATCCACATCATGGCCTTGCCCCAGGACGCGGTCTTGAAGGTCCGCTGATCCGAGGCCCAGTCGGTCGCAATACTGTTCCAACCCTTGGGTCGGTCGATCGCGGCCTGCGTGTCGGTTGAAGCCATCTCGGCCAATCTCCCTATCAGGCGCCTGGGGTGCGGCAGATGAAGTCGGCAATATCCTGGGCAAACTCCGCGAAACGGCCGGTGAGCAGCAAAAGGCCGAACAGCAGCGCCCAAACCGCCAGCAGGAAATGCCAATATGTCGCGCAGAGTTCGGTGCTCAGGCGAAGCTGGCTGGCTTCGGCACCGCGCCAGATCCGCGCGGACGCCCGTCCGAGGGCGACCATGCCGCCGAGCAGATGCAGCCCGTGCGCCACAGTCAACAGATAGAAGAACGCCACCGCCGGATTGCCGGCCACGAAATGGCCCGCAGCGTTCAATTGTGCCAACACCAGAACCTGGCCCACCAGGAAGGCGACAGCGGAGGCGCCGCCGACCATCATGCTGTTCCGCAGCCGTTCCACCTGGTCGCGCTGGGCGGCTACACGGGCGCGGTGCAGGGCGAAGCTGCTGAGGATCAGCAGGCCGGTATTGACCCAGAGGAGCGGTGGCTCCGGCAGACGCCGCCAATCCGGCGCGATGCGCATGAAGTAGGCGCTGACCAGCAACGCCAGGGCGGCGCAGACGATTGCCAGAAAGAGCCAGAGCCCGAGCTTGGCGGTCGGTATGCGCGACGCTCCGGTGTCGCGTACCTCACCGATTTCGCCGACATCCAGCCAAGGTTTGGATGCCAGGTTCTGGCGCGACAGCCACCAGGCGGCCATCGCCGACATCACCACGACGAAGGCGATGATGACGCTCACGAGGCTGGCGATCCGGCCAGCGGCGGTGCCCGTGACGGCGCTGGCACGTTCTGGGGGATGAAGTCCTGCTCCGCCCCCGGCACGCTGAAGTCATACGGCCAGCGGTACACCACGGGCAGCTTTTCCCCCCAGTTGCCATGCACCGGCGGCGTCTGCGGCGTCTGCCATTCGAGCGAACAGGCCCTCCACGGGTTGCCGCCAGACGGCTTGCCCTTGGAAAGGCTGCGGATGATGTTATAGGCAAACAGCACCTGCGCGGCCCCGACGATGAAGCCCATGATGCTGATGAAGGCATTGAGCGTCTGGACCGACGCCGGCGCGAACGACGTCTCGCCAAGCTCGAAATAGCGCCGCGGCACACCGACCAAACCGACATAGTGCATCGGCAAGAAAATCAGGTAGGCGCCGAGGAAGCTGATCCAGACATGGATCTTGCCCATCGTCTCGTCCAGCATCCGCCCGGTTATCTTCGGGTACCAATGATAGATGCCACCGAACACCACCATCATCGGCGCCACCCCCATCACCATGTGGAAATGCGCGACGACGAACATTGTGTCTGACAGCGGTACGTCGACCACCACATTGCCCAGAAACAGCCCAGTCAGCCCGCCATTGAGGAAGGTGACGATGAAGCCCAGCGCGCACAGCATCGGTGTCGTCAGATGGATATCGGCACGCCACAGCGTCAGCACCCAGTTATAGACCTTGATGGCGGTCGGGACGGCGATGATCAGGGTGGTGGTGGCGAAGAAATAGCCGAAATACGGGTGCATCCCGCTGACATACATGTGGTGCGCCCAGACGATGAAGCTGAGCCCACCGATGATCACCAACGCCCACACCATCATGCGGTAGCCGAAGATGTTCTTGCGTGCGTGAACCGAGATCAAGTCCGAGACGATACCAAACGCCGGCAGCGCGACGATATAAACCTCCGGGTGCCCAAAGAACCAGAACAGGTGCTGGAACAGGATCGGGCTGCCACCGCCGTATTTCAGCTGCTGCCCCAGCTCGACAATGGTCGGCATGAAAAAGCTGGTGCCGAGCAGCCGATCGAACAACAGCATCACGGCGCCGACGAACAGCGCAGGGAAAGCCAGCAGCGCCAGCACGGTGGCCACGAATATGCCCCAAACCGTCAGCGGCATGCGCATCAGCGTCATGCCCCGCGTGCGGGCCTGCAGCACTGTCACAACGTAGTTCAAGCCGCCCATGGTGAAGCCGGCAATGAACAGCGCCAACGAGATCAGCATCAGCACGATGCCGGTTTGCTGGCCGGGCGTACCGGAGAGCACAGATTGCGGTGGATACAACGTCCAGCCAGCCCCTGTGGGGCCGCCGGTCGTGAAGAAGCTTGCCACCAACACCAACACCGCGAGCAGATAGATCCAATAGCTCAGCATGTTCATGTACGGGAAAACCATGTCCCGCGAGCCGACCATCAGCGGGATCAGGAAATTGCCGAATCCGCCAAGAAACAGCGCGGTCAGCAGGTACACCACCATGATCATGCCATGCATGGTGATGAACTGCAGGTACATGCCCGGGCTCATGAAGTCGAACAGCGCGGGGAACCCGAGCTGCAGCCGCATGACCCAAGACAGCACCAGGCCGACCAGGCCGATCGCGAGCGCCGTCAGCGAGTATTGTATGCCGATGTACTTGGCGTCCTGGCTAAAGACCCACGTCGTCCACCAACTATGCGAATGGTAGAGCTCGACTTCATCCAGTTCAGCTGGCCGAACGGCGTCGGCCGAGTCAGGTGTGAAACCGACCATTGAACCATTCTCTCCCTTACACCGCTCTGCCGTATGCCTACCCGCAGCCGATTCGCTTTAATGTCCTGTCTCATCCACCCCGACACGCCGGTGCGAAGCGTCATACAGGCAGCTAGCCAGGTTCTACGTGTCCTGTTCGCATTACCGCGCTTGCGAGAACCGTCGGTCCTGCGAAATCGTCTGTGCGAATGTCGGCAGTCCATTGAGCCACTTCTCATAGTCCGCCGCATTATCCACGACCACCTTGCCGCGCATCGCATAATGCCCGGTGCCGCAAAGCTCTGCGCAGAGTGCATCGAACGTTCCGGTCCGGGTGGGCGTCAGCCAGACATAAGTGACTATGCCCGGCATGAAATCCATCTTGGCGCGGAATTCCGGCACATAGAAGTTGTGGATGACATCGATCGAACGAAACAGCAACTTGACCGGCCGATCGAGCGGCAAATGCAGGTCGTCGCCATCGACAACACGGTCGTCCTTGCCGTCGGGATCATCAGGATTGATGCCCATGGGGTTGTCGCCGGAGACATGGCGCGCATCCGATGTGCCCAACTTGCCGTCTTTCCCGGGCAGGCGGTACATCCAGCGCCATTGCAGTCCCACGACCTCGATTTCGTCCGCGCCAAGCGGGACCGTGATGAACTGGCGCCACACGAACAGGCCGGGAATCAGCAGCGCCGCGACTCCAACCCCGGTACCGATGGTCAGCCACCACTCCAGCTTGGTGTTTTCCGGCTCATACGCCGCCTTGCGGCCTTCAACATGGTGGAAGGCGTACAGGCAATAGGCAACGAACAAAATCACCGCCGCAAAGACGACGCCTGTAATGACGAAGGTAAGGTTGATCGTGTCGTCGATATACTGCCAATTCGACGCGATTGGCGTCCACCACCAGGGGCTGAAAAGGTGGAACAGCACCGATCCAACAACCACTAGCACGAGTACTATCGCAGCGATCATCTCGGCATCGTCCTTTTGCTCTTACGGCAACGGAGAGGCACGGTGAATGCGACACTTGCGTCTTGGAGAGTGATCGTTACGAAACGGTGAGGTGGTAAGCTTAGCCACAGTTATCGACGTCGTCGAGCCCGCCCCGCTTTGAGATCGCTCGTTGAATTCCCAGTTGAACCCCGCCAACGGCACTCAACCGGAACAACGATAGCGAGTTTCAGCAACAATGCAAGCAATTGCTGCCGATCGCCGCCGACGATTCCTGGAGCAAAGCCGAGGGTTATCGTTCGCCGCCTTCGCCGCGCGCCAACACTTATGGCAGTGCACAGCGTCACGCGGCTGGAACTCGACCGAGCCGGCGCTCAGCCACAAAGCCCGGAGGAATTGGCATCCGAGCAAAATGGTGCGCCGGAATTGTTATGGCGCGACGCTGGCCTTCTGGAGATACGAGATCAAATCGCTGACCTGCTGCTCACTACGCAGTCCAGCAAAGGCCATGCTGCCCTTGGGGACAATTAGTTTTGGATTCGCAATGTATCCGCGCAAAGCCTCCTCAGTCCAAACCAAACCGGCCGCGCCCTTCTCCACCATGTCGGTCGAAAAGCGAAAGCCTTCCACCGTGCCGGCTGTCCTGCCAATCACCCCGAACAGGTTGGGGCCAAGTGTGGCCCGCGCGCCTTTCGCGATAACATGGCAGGCACGGCATTGGTTGTATATTCGCTGCCCCGAGGCAGCGTCCTGCGCCCTGGCAGTGGTCGCAACAGCGACAAGAATAGTTACGAACAGCACGACGAGTACGAAACAGCGTTGCATTTGTTACGGCCCCTCAGCGGTTGCTGGAAAAGTAACGTACGGCCAACCTTTACTGCTTCAAGCTAAGCGCCATAAGCGTCACCTCGCTGCCGATGGCCCGTCGTGCCGCAGCTCCTGCGCTACCCAGTTCGCCTTCTGGTGTAAATGCTTACCCATTGGCTATGCAGGGCAATCGGGTGAACGTGTCTGCGGAATTCGCGTGACAAAGGGGTAAGTGCTGAATCTGTTGCAGTCCTCCGATTCTCCCAGGGGGACCACCGATGTCCGAGACCGCCGCCGACCAGGCCACGATCGCCGAAACCGTCGTCTTCTT
>CAXNGD010000150.1:0-6512 GCA_964201575.1 Acetobacterales bacterium
ATCGATGAAGATGCCTTGGCCTCCACCATGCGGCCCACCCTCGATCACTTCGTGGCCGAGGCGGGAGAGCTTGTCGACCATCGCGGGGGTGAAGCCGCGTTCGGCCTCGACCTTGCCGGCGTAGGGGAAGATGCGCGGCAGGTCGAAGGACTCTTGGATATCCAGGCCGTATTCTAGGTGGTTGGTCAGGAACCAGCTATGGCCCATCGGCTGGTAGTGGCCGCCCATGACGCCGTAGGGCATCACCGCCTCGCCGTTCTTGGTGACCATGCCGGGGATGATGGTGTGCATCGGGCGCTTGTTCGGGGCGATGGTGTTGGGGGTGCCGCGGTCGAAGCGGAAGCCGAAGCCGCGGTTTTGCAGCATCACGCCGGAGTTGTTGGCCAGGATGCCGGAGCCGAAGCCCTTGAACAGCGAGTTGATGAACGAGCAGGCATTGCCGTCCTTGTCGACGACGCAGAGATAGATGGTGTCGGCATGCACCGGGACGGCGGATTCGCCGGCGACGGGCAGGTGCTTCATGGCGCGGTCGTCGCGGATCAGCCCGGCCTGGGCGTTCAGGTACTCGCGCGACAGCAGGTGGTCGACGGGGATGGAAACCTGGCCGGGATCGGCGAGGAAGGCGTCCCGGTCGCGATAGGCCAGGCGGGCGGCTTCGATGTGGCGGTGGACCCGGGTGGTGCCGAGCGGACCGTCCGGGGCGGTGCCGAGTTTTTCCAGCATGCCGAGGAGCATGAGGGTGACCAGGCCCTGGCCGTTGGGCGGGCACTGCCAGACTTCGTAGTCCTTCCAGGCGATCTTGATCGGGTCGACGAATTGGGCGGCGGTACGGCCGTTGAAGAAGTCTTCCTCGGTGTGCAGGCCGCCGCGGGTGCGAAGGGTGGTGACAATGTCCTTGGCGACCGACCCCTCGTAGAAGCCCTTGCTGCCTTCGCGGGCGATCTTGCGCAGGGTGGCGGCGAGTTGCGGCTGGCGGAACATGTCGCCGATTTTGGGGGCGGCGCCGTTGGGCAGGAAGTAGTCGGCCCCGCCCTTCTTTAGTTTGTCGGCAGCGCCCGGCCAATCGCGCCCGACCTTCGGGTGGATCGGGTGGCCGTCCTCGGCATAGGCGATGGCCTGGTTCAGCAGGGTGTCCAGGCCGCGGGTGCCGAAGCGGGCCAGCAGCGTCTCCCAGGCCGAGATGGCGCCAGGCACGGTGACGGCATGGGCCGAGGTGTCCTCGATCGAGGTGATCTGGTGTTGCTCATACCAGTCGATGTTGGCCGCGGCCGGCGCCCGGCCGGAGCCGTTCAGGGCGTAGACCTTCTTCTCGCCGGCGGGGGCATAGAGACAGAAGCAGTCACCGCCGATCCCGGTCGAGGCGGGCTCGATCACGCACAGGGTGGCGACGGCGGCGACTGCCGCGTCCATCGCGTTGCCGCCGGAACGAAGCACGTCCAGTGCGGCGAGGGTGGCGCCGGGCATTGAGGTGGCGGCCATGCCGTGGGTGGAATAGACCGGGCTGCGGCCCGGGAAGTGGAAATCGCGCATGGTCGCCCCTGTTGATTGAGGAATTTCAACGCGAAATTCGCATTTGTCGCCGGGGATGGCAAATTGGCCGCCGGCATGAGGGAATCACGATGGCGACGATGGCGGATTTCGAGGCGTTGGATGTTCGGGTGGGGACGATCGTCGAGGCCGAGCCGTTTCCCGAGGCGCGGAAACCGGCGATCAAGCTGCGGATCGATTTCGGTGGCGAGATCGGGGTGAAGCGGTCTTCGGCGCAGATCACCAAATACTATCGGGTGGAGGAGCTGGTGGGGCGGCAGGTCCTCGCGGTGGTCAATTTCCCGCCGCGGCAGATCGGCAAGTTTCTGAGCGAGGTGCTGACCCTGGGCGTGCCGGATGCCGAGGGTGAGGTGGTGATGATCCGCCCGGATCACGCCGTGCCGAATGGCGGACGGCTGTTCTGATGGCGCAACACTACTACACGGTCACCTGGGACCAGCTGCACCGCGATGCCCGCGCCTTGGCCTGGCGGCTGATCGGCAAGGGGCCGTTCAAGGGCGTGGTGGCGATCACCCGCGGCGGCCTGATCCCGGCGGCGATCGTGGCGCGCGAGCTGGAGCTGCGGGTGATCGAAAGCGTCTCGGTGGTCACCTATGACGAGGAGACCAAGGGCGCGCCGGTGGTGGCCAAGTTCCCCGCCGCAGCCGGCGATGGCCAGGGCTGGCTGCTGATCGACGACCTCGTCGATACCGGGACCACCGCCAAGGTGGTGCGCGCCCTGCTGCCCAAGGCCCATTTCGCCACGGTCTACGCCAAACCCGCCGCCCGCGCCCTGGTCGATGATTTCGTGACCGAAGTGAGCCAGGATACCTGGATCCTGTTTCCGTGGGATACCGAGCCGACGTTTTCGGTGCCGTTGGTGAAGCGGGATGCTAGCGACGGGGCAGGGCGTTCATGAAACGCCGCAGGGTCTCGCCCCACTTGGCGGCATCGGTGCCCGAGGCGAGATGGCCGTGTTCGCTGTCGATCTCGAAGTATTCGGCATCAACGCCCGCAGCCTTAAGGCTGGCCATCACGCCTGGCGCCAGGCTGGGTGGAAACAGGTCATCGGTGCGCGACAGCACATAGAGCAGCTTCGCCTTGATCCTGGCGAAATGCGGCGTGGCGTCCCAACCCTGCAGCACGCGGCCAAGCACCAGCAGGGAGTGTGCATCGAAGGCGTCGGCCCATGCTTCGGCGCGGGCGCGGATGGCGGCATCCCGGGCGGATTTCTCCGGGAACAGCGGGGCAAGCTCAGCCTCCGCACCATAGCGGATCAGGGTTTCCTGGCGGATATCGGCCATGGTCGCGCGGATGCCCCCGGCCTCGTAGTAGTGCCCGCCATTCCAGTTCGGGTCCTTCGACATCCGCGCCTCAAGCGCGTCAGGCCCGCGATCGGCCGGCCGCGTGGGCGCGGTGACGGCAGCCACCAGCCCGTCCATGAAATCGGGAAAGGTGATGCCCCAGGCAAAGGCCTGGAACCCGCCATATGACGGACCGACAACCGCCGCGAGGTGCCGAACGCCGAGCAGGTCGAGCAGCTTCTTCTGCGCGGTGACGATGTCGGTCAGCGACAACGTGGGAAAATCCGGCCCATAGGCGCGGCCCGTCCCCGGATTGAACGACATCGGCGCGCTGGAGCCATAGGCGCTGCCGAGCATGTTGGACGACACGACGAAGAATCGATCGGTGTCGATGGGCTTGCCGGGCCCCACCAGATCCGCCCAGGAGCCTTCCGAAGACACCGCGCCGGAGGGATGGGCGAACATGTGGCTGCTGGTATAGCCATGGGTCAGCAGCACGGCATTCCTGCCGCCCGGCGCCAGCCGCCCATAGCTGACATAGGCCAGCCTGGCATTGGGCAAGGTCTTGCCGGAATCCAGCGCGAGGTCGCCGATCTGGCCAAGGATGGTGCCGGGGAGCAGGGTCTGGGTCATGGCGCGATCCTGGGTGGCCGCGGCAGCGATGGCAAGACCCGAAGCCCTCAATGGCTGGACAGCCGGCGCAGCCATTCCTGCGCCACCCGCGACCCCGCCGCCGCCGCCGCCGCCCGGAACAGCCGCCGCGCCTCGGCCGCATCCGCCGGCGCCCCCCAGCCATGGTACAGCATCACCCCAAGCTCCGCCGTCGCCGCCGCCGACCCGTTGGCCGCCGCCCGCCGCAGATGCTCCAGCGCCGCCCGGTCATCCCGCACCGACCCCGTCCCTGGCTTCAGCCGCGTTGCCAGCGTCAGGTCGTACAGCGCCAGCAACCGCTGCGCCCGTGTCTCCCCCTCCATCCGCGGCGCAGCCTGATACAGCAGCAGCGCCCCCTGCAGGTCCTGCGCCGTGCCGATCCCCTCGAACAGCATCCGCGCAGCCGCCCGCGCCGCCAGCGGCTCCTCCCGCTCCGCCGCCCTGAGATACAGCACCAGCGCCACCGACTCGTCCTGCGCCACCCCCACGCCGTGCTCGTACATCCCCGCCAGCTCCAGCTGCGCCGCCCCATGGTACTGTCCCGCCGCCCGCAGGTACCAGTCCGCCGCCGCCGCGACATCGCGCACCACCCCCCGCCCATGCTCCAGGAACACGCCCATCTTGAACTGCGCCTGCGCATCGCCGCGCAGCGCCGCACGGCGATACCAGGGGGCGGCGGCGTTATCGCTCGGCGCCACCCCGTCGCCGGTTTCGTGCAGCGCGCCGATCCGCCGCATCGCCTCGGGATTCTGCCATTCGGCCGCCCGCTGGAGCCAGCGCATCGCCTCGGCCGCGTCCTTGAACACCCCGCGCCCCTCGGCATAGGCAACCCCCAGCGCCAGCTGCGCCAAGGTGTGCCCCTGCGCCGCCGCGCGCCGGTACAGCTCCACCGCCTGCGCCTCGCTCGCCCGCATGCCGCGCCCATTGGCGGTCATCCAGCCCAGATTGGCCCGCGCCTCGGAAAAGCCCCGCTCGGCCGCCCGCCGCAACCACATCAAGGCCTGCGCATCGTCCGGCGCCACCCCGATCCCGTTGGCATGCATCATGCCCAGCCGGGTCTCAGCCGGCGCGAACCCCTGCGCCGCCGCCCGCCGATACCATTCCAGCGCCGTCTCGGCCTTGCGCGCCACCCCGTCGCCGCGATCGTACAACCCGCCGAGGTTGAACTGCCCCGCCGCAAACCCCTTTTCCGCCGCGCGGCCGAACCACTCCCGCGCACGCTCCGGCTGCTGCGGCATCCCGCGCCCATTCTCGTACATTAGCCCCAGCGAGTTCATCCCCGCCGCATCGCCCAACGCCGCCGCGGCCGCGAACTGCGCGAACGCCGCGGCGTCGTCGCGCAGCACCGCCCGCCCGTCGAGATGCATGTAGCCCAGCGCCACCATCGCCAGCGACTGCTTCTGCCCCGCCGCCCGCCCGTACCACAGCGCCGCGGCCAGATCGTCGCGCGGCCCGCCCAGCCCGGTGGCATAGAACCGCCAAACCGAGAGCTGCCCATGGGCATGCCCGCCCTCGGCCGCGCGCTGGAACCAGGCCAGCGCCTGCTCCAGCTTCGGCGGCCCCAGCAGGCTGCCCTCGTACAGCGACCCCAGATTGCTCGCCGCCGCCAGGTTGCCCTGCGCCGCCGCCGCCAGCAGCAGCCCCTCGGCCCGCCGCGCGTCATGCGGCGCCTCGCGCCCGAAGGCCAGGAGGAAGCCCAGATTGTTCTGCGCCACCGCCAGCCCCTGCTGCGCCGCGCGCTGGTACCAGCCGATCGCCTGCGCCACATCGCGCGCCACCACGGTGCCATTGTCATACGCCAGCCCCAGCCGCAGCTGCGACGACGCCAAGCCCTGCTGCGCCGCCCGGCGATGCCAGGACAATGCCGCGGCCACATCGCGCGCCGCGCCAATCCCGCCCTCAAGCCGCACCGCCAGCTCATGCTGCGCACCCACCAGCCCCTGCTCGGCCGCGCGCAGAAACAGCGCGGTCGCCGCCGCCTCGTCCTGCGCCGTGCCCCGCCCCGCCGCCGTCATCCGCGCCAGGTGGAACCGCCCCGCCGGACTGCCCCGCTCGGCCGCCCGCCGCAGCCACACCACCGCCTCGCCGTCATCGCGCTGCACGCCCAGGCCCAGCGACAGCACCCTGCCATACTCCGCCTGCGCCGCCGCCTCGCCCTTCTCGGCCGCACTGCGATACGCCGCCGCCGCCGCGGTCAAATCCTGCGCCCCGCCGCGCCCAGCCTCCAGAAAACCGCCCAGCCGCAGCTCGCTCACCGCGAACCCCTGCGCCGCCGCCTGGCGGTACAGCCCCAGCGCCTCGGCATCGCGCGCTGCTGCATCCCGCTGGGGCGTCGCCGGCGCCCCGCCCAACAGATCGCCCAGCCGCACCTGCGCCACCGCGAAGCCCTGTGCCGCCGCGCACCGGTACCATGCCTCCGCCCCGGCCAGGTCGCCGGCCCGCTCCAGCCCCAGCCCCATCGCATCCTCGGCCGGCGCAAACGACCGCTCGGCGGCACGCTGGTACCAGCGCATCGCCTCCAGCTCGTCCACCGGCACCCCGAGCCCGCGCAGATACATCGCCCCGATGGTGAACTCCGCCGGCCCATGCCCTCCGCGGCCGCACGCAACAGCCACTGCATCGCCGTGGCATCGTCGCGCGCCACGCCGCGCCCCTGGGCAT
Source organism: Acetobacterales bacterium (assembly GCA_964201575.1). Taxonomy (GTDB): domain Bacteria; phylum Pseudomonadota; class Alphaproteobacteria; order Acetobacterales; family Acetobacteraceae; genus CAMDGX01. The sequence continues at coordinate 6,144 of CAXNGD010000150.1, forward strand.
AGATATTGCCCAGGTTGAACGCCGCCGGCGCAAACCCCATCGCCGCCGCCCGCTCGAACCAACCGCGCGCCGCCTCCGGGTCCGGCGCCTGGCCGAAATCGCCCATCAGCATCATGCCGATTGCGTTCACCGCCGGGGCATGGCCCTGATCGGCCGCCGCCTGAAACGCCGCCATCGCCGCCGCCCCGTCCCGCGCCTGCGCCGCCGCCAGCCCGCGCAGATAGGAGCCACGAACGAATAAGCGATTCGGGTTGCGTTTTGCAGGGGCAGAGGATTCCGGCTCGGCTTTGATGTGTCTACGATTCGCGGATGATCGACGAGAACGCGATCCGCGCGCGGTATGCGGCCATCAAGGACCTGTTGGATGAG
>CAXNGD010000151.1:0-6499 GCA_964201575.1 Acetobacterales bacterium
AGGCCTTGTTGACCTCCTTCATGAAGTGGTCGCCGAACACGATCAGCGGCGAGCCCGGCTGCGCGGCCGAGCCCAGCTCTGCCCAAAAGAAATTGCATGGGCGATCACCAAAAAAATTCATCTTCCGACGACGCGACCTGTCCCGCAGATCATGCAACCATGCCGCGCAGCTGCTTGCCGCGGGCACGCGGGTTCGGCCGGGCTGGCGGCGCAACCGGAGGCATCGGACATGGCATTCTTCAACCTGACGCTCGACCAGCCAGTGGCCGAGGCCGGGCTGTACATCGCCCCGGTCGCCCCGGACACGCCGGGCCAGCGTGTCCTGGCCACCACCTTCGACGGCATGGCGCCGCTGGCCATGGTCCGGGCCACCAATAGCGGCCAGGCGGCCTGGCTGTGCCGGCTCGAAGCCGGGGCGGCGCCGCGCATCAGCTACCGCTTCGCCGAGGAGGGCGGCACCTGGCCGGACTGGGCGTTCCATCCTGCCGGCACCCGCTTCGACCTGGCCTCGCCCGAACTGGCCGCCGAGGTGGCCGAGGGCGTGCCAGCCGGCCCGCCATCGCGAAGAGTCCCAGCAGTGATGCAGTTCGTCGCCGACCGCTTCCAGTACGGCCGCCGCCCGCGCCATCTCGGCGATGACCGCGACGCCATGCCGGCGCTGGGCTGCGACCTCAACACCGGCACCTGCGTGGACATGCACACGGTGGGCGTCGCGGCACTGCGCGCCATCGGGGTCGAGGCGGTCTACGTGATCGGCGGCTTCGTCTATGCCGGGAAGGACGAATACCCCACCGGGCATTGCTGGCTGAACCTGCGCGCCGTCGTCGCCGCGCACCATTACGACATCTCGCACCATGTGGAGTACGGGCTTGGCCGCGTGACCACGGCGCTGAACCCCAAGCCCGGCCGGCGCTTCGCCCTGGGCCTAGGCCGCGGCCTGGTGTTCGACGGCCCCGAGGGCGCGGTGGAGATCCCCTCGCTATCCGGCTGGTACGGGCTGGAGGGCGCCACGCGCGGGGTGAAGCTGCGCAGCATCGGCGCTTTCACCGCGTAACTCCGAAGTAACCCGTGCCGCCGATACTGGTGGCATGGCCCTTGCCCGACGCACCCTGCTGAGCGCCCTGCCGCTCCTTCTCGCGGGAGGCGCACATGCCGGCGCAGGCCGGCTGCGCCTGGAGCCGGCCGGAGCCGAGATGGTGGCCCTCACCGGCCCGGCGATCCGCCGCCCGCTGCTGCTGCCCGCCGCCGGCGCCGTGCTGCTGCCGCAACTCGCCTGCGCCGGCGAGATCCTGACCGTGACGCGTTTCGCCCTGGAGGAGGACGGCGCCATGCTCGAATGGGCCATCCTCGCGCTGGCGCAGGACGGCGTGGTGGCACTTCTCGCCCTCGAACCGCTCTCCTGGCGCGGCGCCACCCAGGACGGCCGCGGCGGCGCGCGCATGACCACCCGCCTGTCCGCGACCAGCGACCGCACCCGCGTGCAATGGCTGCGCGATGTCGCCATCCGCCAGACACCCACGCTCTGGCGCCGCGAATCCTGGATCGACTACCTCGCCTGGACCCCACCCCAGGGCCTAATCGACGCCCCGGTGCGCGCGCCCCTGCCCGGCACGCACCAGCACATGGTCGCAATCTGGAGACGCCGCGCTGCAGCCCTGGTACCTCCACCCCGCGCGCCGTGACCCCAGGCCTGCTCGCCAACGCCGGGCTTCAGGCCGCCAGCTTCTCGCTCGCCGTCAACACCACCCCGTTGATCCGCCAGCCATCCTGCCCAGGGATCATCGTATAGAGCGCCAACGCCGCCGCCCCATCCGGCCCGATCAGCTCCACCTTCTGAACCAGCCGCCCCTCCACCTCCTCCAGCACCCCGAACAGCACCAGGCGCGGCCGGTACACCGGCGGGTAGAGCGTACGCACCATCGCCATGAAGCGCGCCTCGGTCTCGAACATGCCCTGGATCATCGGGCTGGCAAACGCGAACGCCGCCGCCTCGTCATCGCGCCGGAACGCCGCGATCTGGCCCTCGATCGTGGCGATGATCGCCGCCCGGTCCGCCTCGGACACCGCCGGCTGCGCCCCCGCCGGCTGTACAAACACCGGCCCCCACGCAACCAACGCCAGCACCGCCAGCCACCGCACCAACCGCCCCATCTCCGCTCTCCTCCGGCCTCCTCGCCTTACGGCCGGACCGCCGGCACGGATGCGATCTCGGGAAAATACCCCGCCCAGGCAAACCAATACGCCACATGCCCCGCCAGCCGCGGCAACGTCCGTCCCCCGGGCCCGCGCAACAACCCCTCCTCGATCACCCAGATCCCCGCCGCATCCTGCAACCGCCCGTCATCCACCTTCGTGAACCGCCGCCCCTCCCCCGCATACGCCCGAACCTCCTCCCGCCCCGCATCCCCCACCAGCACCACATCGATCAGCCCAACGACGTCATGCACCACAGCCCCCCCAGCAAACAGCGCCAGCGGCCACGCCTTCACCCCGCCCGTCGTCCGCACCCCGAACACCTTGTCCTTCGGCGCCAGCTTCGAATCCCCCACGCCGGCCGGAAAATACAGCTTCGGACTGGCGAAATACGCCCGATACGCCACCCCCGGCCCATAATCCCGCACATACCCGGTCTCCAGCGACAACACCGTCGTCGCGGGATGCGCCGCCCGCCAGTCGCGCCAATTCGTCGTCACCAGCGGCAACACCGACAGCGCCGTCGCCGTCCCGCTCAACGCCCCCGCCACTGGCCGCCCGGTGAACTGGTTCCACAGACTATCGGTCTGCCGGTCGTACAGCAGCTTGTTGGACCGCCACAACAGCCCCGAAGATCCAAAGGTGAACGCGCGCCCCGCCACCCGCCCATCAAACAAAATCCCCGCCTGGCACAGCGTACAGTAAGGCAACGAAACCGGCACCCCGCCGAGCGTGTCGTTGACCATCTCGTGCCACGCCATGATCCGCAGCGGCCAGGCCCGCGCCTGCCCCCCGATCACCGCCCCAAACACCCGGTCATCGTCGTTGAGATAATCCGCCGAAACCGCGGGGATCACCGTCGGATGATCCAGCGCCGGAATCTCGTCCACGCTGACCCCGCCCCAGACGATCTCCTCCAGCCGGATCGTATGCGCCATCCCCGGCTTCAGGAACCGCAGGAACCGCGCATCCAGCCCGCCGACCAGCTCCGCCAATAGCACCAGAAACCCGCCATAGGGCACAAACGCCGGATGGTCCTGCTGCCAGACCATCCAGTCGAACCAGCTCTCGCCATGATCCGCCCCGGTCAGCTGCACCAGCGCCGCGGCCACCGGCGGATGCAACGCCGGCTCCAGCCAGTACAGCATCTGGATCAGCGGCGCGACCGCCCCCCGATCCCCGAGCACCACCAGCGGCGCCGCCAACACCCCCACCCGATCGACATCATCCGAATCGAGCATCCCGCGAATCGCCGAATCAATCGACGAATCCTGCGCCCCCGCCGAAACCGCACCGGACCGCGCCGCCGCAGCCAGCGCCAGGCCCAGAACCCAGCGCCGCCGCACCCGCATCAGCCGCGCAACGCCCGCCGCGCCACCCCGGCCAGGAACCCCGAGGCATTCGGCAGGATCGCATCGTTATAATTATAGGCGTCGTTATGCAGGTCCTTGCCCGGCTCGGACGGCCCATTGCCGATCCAAACGAACGCCCCGGGCTTCTCATGCAGGAACCAGGAGAAATCCTCCCCCGTCATCGCCGGCCGCAAATCCGTCCGCACCGGAATCCCCGCCTCGCCGCACGCCTCAACCGCCAGCCCCGCATTGGCCTTGTGGTTCACCGTCGGCCCAATCCCCAAGCTGACATCCACATGCGCCTGCATCCCGAACGTCGCCGCAATCCCGTTGGCCACCCGCACGATGCTCTCGCTCAACAGGTCGCGCACCTCGTCGCGATAGAAGCGCTGCGTCCCGCGCATCGTCACCTTGTTCGGAATCTGGTTGGCTGCCCGCCCGCCCTCGATCCTCCCGATCGTCACCACCGCGGTATCCAGCGGGTCCACATTGCGCGCCACGATCGACTGCAACGCCACCAGCACATGCCCCGCCGCCAGCATCGGATCACGCGTCAGGTGCGGCAGCGCCGCATGCCCCGCCAGCCCCTCCATCACGATCTCAACCCGCCCGCCCCCGGCCATCACCGGCCCTTCGTGCACCATCACCGTCCCGGCCTCCAGGCCAGGCCAGTTGTGGTAGCCATAGATGCTCTCCATCGGGAACCGGCTGAAGAGCCCGTCCTTGATCATGCTCATCGCCCCGCCGCCGCCCTCTTCGGCCGGCTGGAACACCAAATGCACCGTCCCGGCCCACCCACTGTCCTGCATCAACAGCGCCCCCGCCCCCAACAGGCTGGTCGTATGCCCGTCATGCCCGCAGGCATGCATCACCCCCGGCGTGGTGGACGCGTACTCCAGCCCCGTCACCTCAGTGATCGGCAGCGCGTCCATATCCGCCCGCAGCCCCACGCTGCGATTCGAATTGCCCCGCGTGATGGTGGCCACAACGCCATGCCCCCCCACCCCGGTCACAAAGGAAATCCCTAATTCTTTCAATCTCTCACAGACAAACGCTGATGTATTACGTTCATTGAGCGACAGCTCGGGATGGGCATGCAGATGCCGGCGCCACCCGGTCAAAGTCTCAGCGAGCTTCTTGTCCATCCCCACACCATTCCATTGTCGCGCACCGCTGACCAGAGGAAAAACCAACCCCGCCCGCCCGCGGGGCCCGGCCCCAACGGATAAAAATTTTTTGGTTCTTTTTTTCAAAAAAACTTTTTTTGAAAAAAGAAGCAAAAACTTTCATCCACTGCGCTGTGGCCTCCCTCCCCAGCGCCCGGGCCTGAAAAATCTTGAGTGACGCAAGCGTATTTTGTCATTACGGACTCACTTTGCCGTTATCTCGCCACTTCTCCGGCGCAGCGTGACGTCAATGCGTCCCAAGTCGCGGGGCCAAGCTGCGGGGAGTGCCTGCATGAATCGCCTGGTCGTGGTCTCGAACCGCGTTCCTCTGCCCTCCGCCGGTCCACGCGCCGGCGGCCTGGCCGTGGCGCTCGACGGCCTGATGGAAAAGCGCGGCGGCCTCTGGTTCGGCTGGAGCGGCGCCATCAGCGCCGCCCCCACCGCCGCCCTCGGACAGGTCGAGACTGCCGCCGGCATCGATTACGCCACCGTCGACCTCACCCAGGACGAACACGACCGCTATTACAACAACTTCTCCAACGGCGTGCTCTGGCCCCTGCTGCACACCATGCCCGAGCTGATGCGCTTCGACCGCCGCGATGCCCGCGTCTACCGCGAGGTCAACAACAAGCTCGCAGCCTCGCTGCACCCGCTGCTGCGCCCCACCGACGCCATTTGGATCCACGATTACCACCTGATGCCGCTCGCCGCCTGCCTGCGCGCCCGCGGCGTCAAATGGCCGATCGGCTTCTTCCTCCACATCCCCTTCGCCGCCCCGGACGTCCTGGCCGCCGCCCCCGAAGTCACCGCCCTGGTGCGCGACCTCCTCGCCGCGGACATGCTCGGCTTCCAGACCGATAACGACGTCGCCAATTTCGCCGCCGCCGCCGTCACCCTGGCCGGCGCCCAGCGCCTGCCGTCGAACGCCCTGATCTTCGACGGCCGCCGCATCAAGCTCGGCGTCTTCCCGGTCGAAATCGAATCCCAGGCCTTCGCCCGCACCGCCGCCCGCATGGCCTATTCGCAGGACGGCGAACGCCTGCGCCGCAGCCTGGACGGCCAGAAGCTGATCCTCGGCATCGACCGCCTGGACCCCACCAAAGGCCTGATGCAGCGCCTCTCCGGCCTGCGCCTGCTGCACGAGCGCCACCCGGAACTGCGCCGCCAGGTCACGATGCTCCAGATCGCCGCCGAAAGCCGCAAGGACGTCGCCAGCTACCGCAGCCTGCGCGCCGCCCTGGACGCCGAAGCCGGCAGCCTGAACGCCGATCTCGGCGAGGCCGACTGGCAACCCCTGCGCATCGTCGCGCGCAACACCGATCGCAACACCGTCGCCGGCTTCATGCGCCTGGCCCGCGTCGGCCTCGTCACCCCGCTGCGCGACGGCATGAACCTCGTCGCCAAGGAATACGTCGCCGCCCAGAACCCCGAAGACCCCGGCGTGCTCATCCTCTCCCGCTTCGCCGGCGCCGCCCGCCAACTGCCCGATGCCCTCCTGGTCAACCCGCATGACCCGGACGCCATGGCCGACGCCATGGACACCGCGCTGCGCATGGAACTGCCGGAACGCCAGGAACGCTGGAACCGCCTCTGGGCCGCCATCGAAAACCGCACCCCCGCCCTCTGGGGCCGCTCCTTCCTGGCCGCCCTGATGCGCACCACCCTGCCCGCCCCCAAACCCCGCATCACCCCCGCCATCGCCCCCATCGAAAGCATGGCCCCCGCCCCCTTGGCCACCCCCCTGCCCCCCAGCCCCCCACGCCTCACCCTGGTCGAAAACGAACCCAC
>CAXNGD010000152.1:0-6492 GCA_964201575.1 Acetobacterales bacterium
CCGTCCTGCAAACGAAGCTCAATCGTCGTCCGATCAACAATCGTCAGCGCGCGTCGGTGAGAACCCATCGGGACACCCTATCCTATAGGGCCTCCCGGCGGCGTTCGCTCCCAAACTTGAATCCGCCGTTCTTTTTTTCAAAAAAGAACGCGCTTGTTTGCTTGCCCTACCCCGCCGCCCTGATCTCGGCGAGTCCCCGGCGCGCCGTCCCATCCGGGGCGAAGTTGGCGGGGTCGAGCCAGGCGGCCAGGGCGTCGCGGCGGCTTGGCCATTCATCGGCGGTGATGCTGTACCAGTCGGTGTGGCGCTGGCGGCCCTTGATGGTCAGGTGCATGCGGTGGCAGCCCTCGTAGGTGAAGCCGAGGCGGTCGGCGGCGCGTTTGGAGGGGGCGTTGAGGCTGTTGCATTTCCAGACCAGGCGGCGGTAGCCGAGGTCGTCGGCGGAGTATTTCAGCAGCAGGTACATCGCCTCGGTGGCGGCGCGGGTGCGCTGCATGGCGGGGCCGAACCAGATGTTGCCGATCTCGATGGCGGCGTTTTTCGGCTGGATTTCCATCAGGGTGAGCCAGCCAGTGGCAACGCCGGTGGCGATCGGGCGGACGGCCCAGGCGATGGGGTCGTGGGTGGTGGAGAAATCGGCGATGAAGCGGGCCAGCGCGTCCTGCGAGGCGAAGGGGCCGTAGCCCATATAGGCCCAGGAATTGTCGCCATTGGCGCTGCCGGCCTGGACAGCAGTCCAGAGTTCCGGGGCGTGGCGCGGGTGGAGGGGTTCGAGCTCGACATAACGCCCGATGATGCGGCTTCGCACCGGCAAGGGGCGGGGGGTGGTGTCAACCTCGGGGCCGATGGGGGGGGTGCTCATGGAGGCATTCTGCCGCGAAGGCCGCACGGCGCGCCAGTCCAATGGGGCTGGGGAGGGGTGGACCGATTCGGGAGGGAAAGGGAAGGAAGGGAAGGGGGAAGAGTCTTCTTTTTCTGAAGAAAAAGAAACAAAAAGACTTTATCCGTTTTTCTGGTGGGGCTGGCGATGGGCCAGGTGGCGGGCACCCTGGATTGCTTCGCAAGGGCTCGCAATGACGGGGGAGATGTGGTTCGTATTGGTTTTAGTTATTATACATGGGTATTGACTTTAGTGTGGTCATAAAAGTTTTTTGGTTCTTTTTTCAAAAAAGAACATTCTTTCTGCCTTTCTCTTCTGCCTTTCTCTTCCGCCGGTGTCCGAAATCAGCTTTCGGCGGGTGGGGGCGGTCTGCGGACGCGGAGGCGGCGGATACGGCGGGCGTCGGCTTCGAGGATGCGGAATTCGACGCCGGAGGGGTGGCCGATGATTTCGCTGCGGGCGGGGACTCGGCCGGCCAGGGTCATGACGAGGCCGCCGACGGTGTCGATGTCGGCCAGACGTTCGTCGTCCGTCAGGATGGGGCCCATGCGGGTTTCGAAGGCGGCGATGGTGAGGCGGGCGTCGATATCGATGCCGCCATCGGCGCGTTCGATGACCATGGAGCCTTCGACTTCGTCGTGTTCGTCGCTGATGTCGCCGACGATTTCCTCGACGAGGTCCTCGATGGTGACCAGGCCGTCGATGCCGCCGTATTCGTCGACGACGAGGGCGAGGTGCATGCGGGCCTGGCGCATTTGCAGCAGGAGGTCGAGGATGGGGATTTGCGGGGCGACGAGGAGGGGGCGGCGGAGGATTTTTTCGAGGTTGAAGGCCTCCGGTCGGCCGACATAGGCGAAGACGTCCTTGATGTGGACCATGCCGAGGACGTCGTCGAGCTGTTCGCGGAAGACCGGGAGGCGGGAATGGCCTTCGGTGCGGAGTTGGGTGAGGGCTTCGTCGAGGGTGACGTCGACGCGCATGGCGACGATGTCGGCGCGCGGGACCATGACGTCGTCGGCTTGTTTGCCGCGCAGGCGCAGGACATTGTCGATCAGCACGCGTTCCTGGCGGTCGAGCTCGGGGTCGTGGGCACCGTTGGTGGCGTTGGCAGCGGCTTCCTGGACCAGCTCGGCGATGGATTCGCGGACGCTGGGTTCGGCGCGGCCGCGGAGTTTGGCGCGGATGCGGCCGAAGAGGCTGGAGCGGGTGCCGCTCATCGGGCGCGTCCCGCGGTTCGTGCTGCTGCTGGGTTTCGTGAAGCTTGGGACTTCCAGGGGTTGGGGCGGCGGAGGCGGTGCAGCAGGCGGGCTTCGGCCTGTTCCATGCGGCGGGCGGGGCCGGCCAGGGCGTGGTCATGGCCGCGCAGGTGGAGCATGCCGTGGATGACGAGGTGGGCGAGGTGGTCGGCGAGGCGGCGGCCGGCGGCGTTTGCTTCGCGGCGGATGGTGCCCAGGGCGAGGATGATTTCGCCGGGCATGCCGGGGGCGGCGGGGTCGAAGGTCAGGACGTTGGTGGGTTTGTTGCGGTCGCGGTGGGTGGCGTTGAGGCGTTTTACGGTGGTGTCGCTGTCCAGGACGATGGTTACCGCGCCGTGACCGGCGATGGTCGCGCGGCCGCCGGCGGCGAGGGCCGCGCGGTGGGCGACGGATTCGGGGTTCCGCAGCCAGCTTCGCCAGGCCGGGTCGGCGACGATGACGGTGACGTCGGGTGGTTCGTGGAGCCCCGCTTTTGCGGGGATAGGTCTACTGGAGGGGTCCATTACTTTCCTGGGGCCGGGTCGGGGGCCGGGTCGGGGGCGCGGCCGGTGCGGCGGCGGGCGGTTTCGCCTTCTGCTTCGGTGCGCTGCTCATAGGCATCGACGATGCGGGCGACAAGGGGGTGGCGGACGACGTCGCGCTTGTCGAAGCGGCAGACGGCGATGCCGGGGACGCCTTCGACAGTGTCCAGCGCGTCGCGCAGGCCGGAGCGGACGCCGCCGGGGAGGTCAATTTGACTGAGGTCGCCGGCGATGACCATGCGGGTCCCTTCGCCCATGCGCGTGAGGAACATCTTCATCTGGACGGCGGTGGTGTTCTGGGCCTCGTCGAGGATGACGAAGGCGTGGGCGAGGGTGCGGCCGCGCATGAAGGCCAGGGGTGCGACTTCGATCTCGCCGGTGCCCATGCGGCGGGTGACCTGGTCGCCGGGCATCATGTCGTGCAGGGCGTCGTAGAGCGGGCGGAGGTAGGGGTCGACTTTTTCCTTGAGGTCGCCGGGGAGGAAGCCCAGGCGTTCGCCGGCTTCGACGGCGGGGCGGGAGAGGACGATGCGGTCGACACGGCCGGCGGTGAGCATGGCCACGGCCTGGGCGACGGCGAGGTAGGTTTTTCCGGTGCCGGCGGGGCCGACGCCGAAGACCATCTCGTGCCGGCCCAGCAGGTCCATGTAGGTGGCCTGGCCCGGGGAGCGCGGGCCGATGGCGCCGCGCTTGGTGCGGATGGCGGGGAGGTCGGAGAGGGGGAGGCGGGGATTTGAAAGGCGGGGGTCCTCGATCTCGACCATGCGGATGGCGGCGTCGACATCGCTGGGGCCGACGGGTTCGCCTTTCTGCAGGCGGCGGTAGAGGGTGTTCATCGCTTCCTGGGCGGCGCCGACGCGGGCGGCGTCTCCGGTGATGGCAACGCGGTTGCCGCGGCAGGAGAGGCGCACGCCGAGGCCCTGTTCGATGCGGACCAGATGCCGGTCGTGGTCCCCGAGAAGGAGCGACAACAGGGCGTTGTCGGCGAATTGGAGGGTGACGGCGGCGGGCGGAACGGCAGTCGAGGCCCCTTGGGGCGCGGCGATGTCGGTCAAGCGGGGGTTCGCTCCTCTGAAACGGCGTGCAGTGCGGGGGTGGCCAGGATACCGGAGAGGGAGTTGGTGTTGGTGGTGGTGATTTTCACCATCACTTCCTGTCCGATCAGGGATTCAGGGCCGAGGGCGTGGACCGGCTGGAGCCAGGGCGAACGGCCGACGATCTGGCCGGGGTGGCGGGCGCGCCCTGTGAAGAGGACGGGGACGGTGCGGCCGATGCAGTCGGCGTTGAAGGCGGCTTGTTGTTCGCGCAGCAGGGCCTGGAGTTCCTGGAGGCGGGCGTCCTTGACGGGTTCGGGGACCTGGTTGGGCGCGCCGGCGGCGGGGGTGCCGGGGCGGGGGGAGTATTTGAAGCTGAAGGCGCCGGCGAAGCCGATGTCGCGGATCAGGGCCATGGTCTGGGCGAAGTCGGCGTCGGTCTCGCCGGGGTGGCCGACGATGAAATCGGATGACAGGGCGATGTCGGGGCGGGCGGCGCGCAGGCGGACGATGGTGGCGCGGTATTCGGCGGCGGTGTGGCGGCGGTTCATGGCGGCGAGGATGCGGTCCGAGCCGGATTGGACCGGGAGGTGGAGGAAGGGCATCACCTTGGGCGAGTCGGCGTGGGCGGCGATGAGGTCGTCGTCCATGTCGCGCGGGTGGGAGGTGGTGTAGCGGATGCGCAGGAGGTCGGGGATCTCCGCCAGGGTGCGCATGAGCCAGCCGAGGGTACGGGGATTTCCGTCCGGGCCGTCGCCGTGCCAGGCGTTGACGTTCTGGCCGAGCAGGGTGATTTCGCGGGTGCCCTGGGCGATGAGGCGGCGGGCTTCGGCGAGGATGGCGGCGGCGGAGCGGGAGGTTTCCAGGCCGCGGGTGTAGGGGACGACGCAGAAGCTGCAGAATTTGTCGCAGCCTTCCTGGATGGTGAGGAAGGCGGTGAGGCCCTGGGGGGCGCTGGATTCCGGCAGGTGGTCGAACTTGGTTTCGGCGGGGAAGTCGGTTTCGATCACGGCACCGGCGGCGCGGGCGGCTTGGGCGACCATTTCCGGCAGGCGGTGATAGGTTTGCGGGCCGAGGACGATGTCCACGTATGGCGCGCGGGCGAGGATTTCGGCGCCTTCGGCCTGGGCGACGCAGCCTGCGACGGCGAGGATGGTGCGCTGGCCGGCTTCGGCGCGGGCTTGCTTGACCAGGCGCAGGCGGCCGAGTTCGGAGAAGACTTTTTCGGCGGCGCGGTCGCGGATGTGGCAGGTGTTGAGGATGATCATGTCGGCGTCGTCCGGCCGGTCGGCCGGGGCGTAACCGAGCGGGGCCAGGACATCGGCCATGCGGCCGCTGTCATAGACGTTCATCTGGCAGCCCCAGGTGATCATGTGCAGGCGCTTGGCAGCAGTCATCGGCGCGTTCCCTTGTCGGCCGGGCGGGCGGGGCCCGGGCCGGACGGCAGAGACATGTCGAACCGCCCGCTGCAGGTCAAGCGCCCGCAGCACGTCAAGGGCGGGGGGCGGGTCAAGCGCAACTTCGTGTCCGGGGCTCCAACGGCATGCGGCAGTGTCGCCGGAAACACCGGGGCCGTGTCAAGGAATTCGGCGTTCGCGCTAGGCCAGCGCGGGGCTGGCGGCCGGGTTCGCGGGTGTTCCGGCGGTGGCGGGGCTGGCGGGGCGGTTCTGGCGCAGGGTGGCGGCGCCATCGGCCGCGGCGCGCCAGACGGCCTGGGAGAGCGCTTTTCGGTCAGTGAAGTCGCGCGGGTCCAGCGGGGCGTGCATCAGCACGCTGGCGCGCATGCCGCGGTACTGGGCCAATTGCCAGTAATGGCTGGCGATATCCATGTCGCCGTACCAGGCGAAGATCGGCCTTGTGGCGCGGCCGGTGGGCAAGCCGGCGAGGCGGTCATAGACGATGGAGACCGGCTGGACGATCGGCGGCTTGCCGTCCGCGGTGACCGGGAGTTCGGCGATGGAGAGGAAAGCCGAGCGGAACGGCAGGACGCGGGCGCCGTCCGAGGTGGTGCCTTCGGGGAACAGGATCAGGTTGTCGCCATCGGCGAGGCGGGCACGCATGTCGTCGCGCTCGCGGCCGGTGCTGGCGCGTTGGCGGCGGATGTAAACGGTGCGGCCGAGGCGGGCGATGGTGCCGATCAGGGGCCAGGTGCCGACTTCCTGCTTGGCGGTGAAGCAGGCATCGAGCTTGCCGCCGAGGACGAGGATGTCCAGCCAGGAGGAATGGTTGGAGACATAGACGACCGGGCGGCCATCGCGCGTCGGCTGGGCGATGGCGCCGGCGAAGCGGGTTTGCAGGCCGAGGATGGCGCACATGCCACCCCAGTAGAGTTTCGGCACCACGACCCTGGCGCGGCCGGGAAGCACCAGGGCGAGTGCCTGGAGCAGAGCGCAGAGCGCGGTCCAGGGCAGCACGAGCAGCAGCTTGGCAATCGGGCGCAGCCCGCGCAGCAGCGATTTGCGGCGCGGCATGATCCAGCCGCCGGGATCGGCTTCGGCCCCGGTGGCGGCCCCGATGGCGGCCCCGGTGGCTGGCGGGGTGGGGCGGCGGCCGGCGAGGAATCGGCGGGGCTGCTTGCTCATTACTTGGCGAATACGCCGAGAAGCAAGGCACAACAATGACGGTGCGGTGACACTTCGTTGAATCCGCCCGCGAGCCAGGGCAATCGCTTGAACTGATGTAGGGGAGATTCCGGCGCGGCCGGAAGTACGATTCAAAGAGGACCTCACTGTGCGAGGTTCCGATGGCCGAGCCCCTTTCGCGTTCGATCCTTGCCCATTTTGCCGCTCTCGAAGATCCGC
>CAXNGD010000153.1:0-6466 GCA_964201575.1 Acetobacterales bacterium
TGAACCTGCTGTCTGCCGCCAGACCCACCACAAGCCTCAAAAACCGCCGCTAGAAGGCCGGGTGGAACGTCGATTACCTGGAGACAGTGCTCAGAGGGAACGCATGACGTTCAAGCGATTCGCCTGGAAGCATTGACGGGCTGGCTTTCGCCGCCGCCGCTGCTGTGCTACCGCCCCGCCATTCGGTAGTTTTTGGAGAAGATCATGTCGGACACCCCGGTCGCCAACGGCGCCCAACAGGCTCCCCCGCTGGTGGTGAACATCCAGTTCATCAAGGACCTGTCGTTCGAGGTTCCCGGTGCGCCGGCGATCTTCACCACGCTACGTACCGCGCCGCGGGTGGACATCAACCTGGACGTGCAGGCACGCCGGGTGACCGATGGCCAGGATGTGTTCGAGGTGACACTGCAGATCCGCGCCGAGGCGCATGATCCGAATGCTGCGGCCGGGGAGAGCCGGGTGTTCCTGGCGGAGCTTTCCTATGCCGGCGTGTTCACGCTGTCAGGGCTGCCGGCCGAGACGGTTGAGCCGGTGCTGCTGGTGGAATGCCCGCGCATCCTGTTCCCGTTCGCACGCAATATCCTGGCCGATGTAACTCGCGACGGGGGGTTCCCGCCGGTGTTGGTGCAGCCGATCGACTTCCTGGCGCTTTGGCAGAGCCGGCGCGGCCAGACGAGCGCCGAACCGGCAACCGCCTGAGGGAAGCAAGGCGAGGGCTCTGCCGTCGCGGCGCGGAGCCGCGCCACCGGACCCGCTGGGGCCTGAGGCCCCAGACCGCCATCCGATTCCCCCTTGGCCGAAGGCGCTTATGGTTGAGGGTGCAGGGGTCTGGGGCCCAGGGGGAAGCCCCTGGCCTTACCGTTCCGAGCCCTCTGCATAGGGGTTCTTCGACCCGCGAAACTGCAAGCGAACGGGCGTCCCGGGCAGTTCGAAACTGTCCCGTAGCGAGTTCACCAGATAGCGTTGGTAGTCGTCCGGAGTTTGTTCGGCCCGGGTGCCGAAGACGATGAAGGTTGGTGGGCGGGCCTTGGCCTGGGTGATGTAGCGCATTTTGAGCCGGCGGCCGTCCACCAGCGGCGGCTGATGGCGTTCCAGGGCGGCTTCGAACCAGCGGTTGAGCTCGCCGGTGGCCACCCGGCGGTTCCAGACCTCGTGGGCGCGGCGGATGGCGGGCAGCAGCCTGTCCACGCCCTGGCCGGTGATGCCCGAGAGCGTGACGACGGGGATGCCCTTCATTTGGGCGAGGCTGGCTTCGAGGCGGTCGGAGACGGCCTTGCGGGCGAAGTCGCGATCGGCGACGGCATCCCATTTGGTCATGGCGATGACACAGGCGCGGCCCTCGCGCTCGATCAGCCGGGCGATCTGCAGGTCCTGGTCATGCAGGCCGCGGCCTTGCTCCGCCTCGGTGGCATCGACGGCGAGGACCACCACCTCGGCCATCTTGAGCGCCTCGATGGTCGACGAGGTGGACATTTTCTCCAGCCCCTCGTCGACGCGGGCGCGCTTGCGCAAGCCGGCAGTGTCGACGAGTTCGATCGCACCCTGGTCGTCGTGGAAACGCACGGCGACTGAGTCGCGGGTCAGGCCCGGCTCGGGGCCGGTGATCATGCGCTCCTCGCCGATCATGCGGTTGAGCAGGGTGGATTTGCCGGCGTTCGGGCGGCCGACGATAGCAAGCTTCAGGGTCTCGATGCGGTCTTCGCGTGACGGCCCGGCGGGCAGATGGTCCGCGATATGGCCCATCAGGTCGGCGATGCCCTCGCTGTGCTCGGCGGAGACGGCGATCGGCTCGCCCAGGCCGAGCGCGTAGCCTTCCAGAGCGGCGGCGGCACCGGCGCGGCCCTCGGCCTTGTTGACCACCAGCAGGATCGGCCGGCCCTGGCGGCGCAGCCAGTCGGCGAAGTGCTCGTCGGCGGGCGTGACGCCGGTGCGGGCGTCGATGACGAACAGCACGAGGTCGGCCAGGTGGACGGCGGCCTCGGAGCTGGCGCGCATGCGGCCATACAGGGTTTCCGGCGCGGATTCCTCCAGCCCGGCCGTATCCACCAGGCGAACCTCGCGGCCGCGCAGCATCGCTGTGGCGTCCTTGCGGTCGCGGGTGACGCCAGGCGTGTCGGCGACCAGGGCATGGCGCCGGCCGGCAAGCTTGTTGAACAGGGTGGACTTGCCCACGTTCGGTCGCCCGGCGATGACCACCACGGGCAGCATCGGCAGAATCCTAACCTGGCTGAGATCTATCGAAGCGCGAGCAGGGTGGCGTTGTCGGTCACCATGAACATAGTGCCGCCAGCGACGATGGGGGCAAGGCTGAGGGCACCAGGCAGGGGCATGATGCCGCTGACGGCGCCGTTCGCGGGGTCAAGCAGGACGGCGCTGCCGGTTGAGTTGCCGATGAAGAGCCGCCCGCCGGCAAGGACCGGACCGCACCAGGTGATGGGGTCTCTCAGTTTCGCAGGGTTCTCGTACTGGTCGAGCTGGGTGATCCAGGCCACGCTGCCGTCGGTGCGGTTGATCGCGGCCACCTGGGCATCGGCACCGACAACGAACACCCAGTCGCCGGCAACCCATGGCGTCTCACCGGAGGCAAGCTCAAGCTCCCACAGGCGGCGACCGGAGCGCAGGTCGTTGGCGAGGAACTGGCCGCCGAGGCTGGCGGCATAGACGCGGCCTTCCTTGACCGCCGGCATGCCGCGGATGGCCGAGAGGTCAGAGATTGCGGTGCGGCCGCGGCTGGCCGCCAGGCTGTCCGACCAGACCACCGTGCCGCTGCTGGCGCGCAGGGCAACCAGCTCGCCCGAGCCGAAGCCGGCGATGACGATGCCGTCCACGACGGCCGGCGCCGGCATGCCGAGCACCATGGTCTCGGTCCCCGGCGACTGGTACGACCAGAGTTTCTTGCCGTCCGTGGCGGACAGGCCGACGACCTGGTTGTCGAGCGTGCCGACGAACAGGCGGTCGGCGGCAATGGTGGGGGCGGAGCGGGCCGGCACCCCGAGCGGCACGCGCCAGGCGATCGCGCCCGTGCCGGCATCCAGCGCCACCAGCTCCGCCCGGCCGGTTGAGGCATAGACGGTATTGCCGGAAACGGCGACGCCGCCGCCGATATTGGTGCTGCGGTCATCGTTGGGCTCGGTTGCCGTCCGCCACAGCGAGCGTCCGGTGGCGGCATCGAAGCCGGCCACGACGCCATCGGCATCCATCGCGAAGACGCGCCCGCCGGACACCACCGGCTGGGCGGTGATCCGGCGACGGTAGCCGGTGCTTTCGCCGATGCTGGCGGTCCAGCCGCGGCCATAGCCGCCCGGCAGGGCGAAGTGCCCGCCTTCATGCGCCGTGGTTCCGCCGGGTTGCGGCCAATCGGCCATCTCCGACGGCGGCGGCACCGCCACGCTGCGCGTCGCTGCGGCGTCGCCCAGGGCGCGGCCACCGGCCAGCACGGTCTTGCGCTCGCCCGGCAACGGCTTCTTGTCGGAACCGAAGATTGAGTCGTAGAGCGAACAGCCCGGCAGGGCGCCCAGTGCCGCCAACAGGGCGGCGCGGCGCGGCAAGCCACCCCCCGCTGCGGGAAGAGGGGTGCGAACGGGTATGCGTGCGGTCATGGCGCAGCTCCGGCTGTGGCGCCGAGTTGGGCGAGCAGCCCATTGGCACGGCCGCGAACGCCGTCCGGCGCGGTCACGTCCTGGCTCAGCCGCTTGAGGATTTCGCGTGCGGCATCAGGCTTGTCCTGGCGCACCGCCAACAACGCCTGGGCCTCGGCGGCCAGGGCGCGCAACGGGTGCTCGGCGCCGGTCAGCGGGGCAAGGCGGGCATTGAGCTGGTCCGGATTGCCGCTGTCGACCTGGCGGGTGGCCCAATGCAGCGTAGCGAGGTCGCGCAGCAGCGGGTCGGCGGCGGAGTCGGTAGCAACCTGATTGTACAATGCGAGCGCCGCAGCGAGGTCGCCCGAATCGGCCTTCAGCGCCGCGTCGCGCAGCCGCGCCAGGGTTCGATAGCCGCTGCTGCCGTCCGTCGCCACCTGGCTCAGCAATGGTCGCGCGGCGTCGCGATCAGCGCCAGCCGGTCGATCGGCGGCGCGCAGGGCGTCGATATAGATGGTGGCGACGCGGGCGGTTTCGCGGGCCTGGTACCAGCGCCAGCCCTGCCAGCCGCCGGTTGCGGCCAACACCAGCAACGCCGCGGCCACGAGCACACCGCCGTATTTCTTCAGCATCGCCTGGGCGCGTTCGGCGCGCAGGTCTTCGCTGACCTCGTCGAAGATGTCGGGCACGCTGGTCCTTTCGGTCGGTCTTGCGCCCCGGGCTTGGTGCCAAGGCGGGTGTGGCGGCGCGGCCGGACCATAGCGGTGGCGCGGTGTCGGGGCAAACACCCTCTGCGCCGGTGTCCGGCAACGGCATGTTCATCCTTTCGCGCCAGGATGGCGGATGTCCCCCGCACTGACGACCTTGCGCGTGATCACCCTGCTGGCCATGGCCGGCGGGACCTCCGGCTGCCTGGAAACGCTGGCGATGGCGACCGGGGCAAGTGTGGCCACGGTGCCGCTGTTGGGGCGTACCGGGCCCGACATCATCGTCTCTGGCATCGTCGGCAGGGATTGCTCGCTGGTGCGGCTCGATGCCGGGCGGTCCTATTGCGCGCCCGAGGAGCCGCCGCCGGCGCCGCCGCTGGTCTGCACGCGCAGCCTGGGAACGGTGGATTGCTGGCGCAACCCCGATGGGTTGGGTGCTGCCTATACCGAGGTGGCCGACGGCGCGCGCAGTCTGACCCCGGCGCAAGAGGCAAATCGCACCCGGCGGTGGCCCGGCCTCTGGTACCGTCGACGCGAAACGGCGCCCCCATGGACCGTGGGCGGGACGCTGGTTTGCCGCGGCGCGGCTGGTCGCGGGTCGGGCGATGGCGCCATAGTCTCAGCCCCTGACCACCGGACGCCGCCCAATGCAGAAAGCCGTCACCGAAACTGTAGCCCCCACTGTTGCCGCGCCCACTGTTGCCGCACCCGCCGCGGCATCGGCCACCGCCTTGCCGGTGCTGGTCGCGCTCAGCTTTTGCCACCTTCTGAACGACATGATGCAGTCGCTGATCCCCGCGCTGTATCCGCTGCTGAAGGAAGAATTCGCGCTCAACTTCACCCAGATCGGGCTGATCGCGCTGGCGTTCCAGCTCACCGCCTCGATGCTGCAGCCGGTGGTCGGCTTCGTGACCGACAAGCGCTCGCTACCCTGGTCGCTGCCAATCGGGATGGGGTTCACGCTGGTTGGGCTGTTGCTGCTGTCCAGCGCGCATTCGTATCCAATGGTCGTGCTCTCGGCGATGCTGGTGGGGGTGGGCTCGGCGGTTTTCCATCCGGAATCCTCGCGCGTGGCGCGCATGGCCTCCGGCGGGCGCTATGGTTTCGCCCAGTCGCTGTTCCAGGTTGGCGGCAATACCGGCGGCGCGATCGGGCCGCTTTTGGCCGCACTGATCGTGCTGCCGCGCGGGCAGTGGGCGATCGCGCTGTTCTCGGTCGCGGCGCTGTTGGCGATGGTGGTCCTGGCCTGGGTGTCGCGCTGGTATGCCGCCAATGCGCGTGCGGCCCGAGCGCGCGCGGCCGCGGCCAAGGCGGGCGGGATTGCGCTGCCGCCCGGGCGGGTGGCATTCGCCATCGCCATCCTGCTGGCGCTGATGTTCTCCAAAAGCGTGTATGGCGCAAGCCTGGGCTCGTACTACACGTTCTACCTGATCGAGCGGTTCGATGTGACGGTGACGAATTCCCAGGTGCTGCTGTTCATCTACCTGGCGGCCAATGCCCTGGGCACGCTGCTAGGCGGACCGATTGCCGACCGGCTGGGCACGCGCGCGGTGATGTGGGTGTCGATCCTGGGCGTGCTGCCGTTCACGCTGGTCTTGCCGCATGCGAACCTTCCAATGACCATCGTGCTCACCATCGTGATCGGCCTAGTGATGTCCTCGGCGTTCTCGGCGATCGTGGTCTATGCCCAGGAGTTGCTGCCCGGCCGGGTCGGGATGGTGGCGGGCATCTTCTTCGGCTTCGCCTTCGGCCTGGGCGGGTTGGGCGCGGCCGGGATGGGGCGCCTGGCGGATGTCACCAGCATCGAGTTCGTGTATCAGGTCTCGGCCTTCCTGCCGCTGATCGGATTGCTGATCGCCGTGCTGCCGCGACTTGACCATTACGTGGCGGAACGGCGCTAGTTGCGCCGCGGCGGCGAATGGCGGTGCGGGGTCGCTGGATTGTGATCCGCGGCGCCGCTGCCATGGGCCATACGATCCCTGCCCTGGCTCACTGATCGACCTACCAGAGTATCCCATGGCTGAACCTAATTCCAACACCCCCGGCCCCGCCGCCCAGGCGAATCGCTTGAACGTCATGCGTTCCCTCTGAGCACTGTCTCCAGGTAATCGACGTTCCACCCGGCCTTCTTGCGGCGGTTTTTGAAGCTTGTGGTGGGTCTGGCGGCAGACAGCAGGTTCA
>CAXNGD010000154.1:0-6461 GCA_964201575.1 Acetobacterales bacterium
CGTGCGCCACATCTCCTGCGGCAGCAATGTGCCGATGTATCGCACCAATATCGCCACCACGCCGGCCGGGCAGTTCCATGGGCCGCTGGTGGTGTCGATGCGGCCGCTGAAGCCGGCGGATGCGATCCGGGCGATCCAGATCACCTCGCGCTTTCCATCGGTGCATGGCGCGCCGGTGCATATCGGCATGCCGGAGGCGATCGGCATTGCCGATATCAACAAGCCGGATTACGGCGAGGCGGTGCCGATCGGGCCGGGGGAGTTCCCAGTGTTCTGGGCTTGTGGTGTGACGCCGCAGGCGGTGATTGCACAGGTGAAGCCGGAGTTCTGCATCACCCACGCGCCGGGCTGCATGCTGATCACCGATCTGCGCAACAGCAACCTCGCCTTGCTTTGATGACGGCAGACCGGCGCGCCTTGGTCGACCGGATCGAGGCGCTGGTGCAGGAGGAGGTGGGGCGGAACATCTCCCATCTTTGCGCCGCGGCGGCGGGCGGGTTGTGGGCGATGGCGTCGTCGATCGCGGCGGCGCCGGCGCCGGTTGTGGGCGTGATCACCGGGTTCTATGTGCCGCGTGCGGTGCCGCCGGCGGCTGAGACCGACGGGCCGATCGGGGCGGCGCTGTTGCTGCGGGCGCTGTCGGCAGCGGGGGTGTCGTGCCGGCTGGCGACCGACGAGCCGTGTCGGGCCACATGCGCGGCGGCGCTGGTGGGGGCGGGGATTGGCGATCTGCCGATGGATGTGGTGGCGCTGGGGGCGCCGCTGGATCCGCTGGTGGCGGTGTGGGCCGCGGCGGGGGTGACGCATGCGCTGTCGATCGAGCGCTGCGGGCTTGCGGCCGATGGGCGTCCGCGCAATTTGCGCGGGGTGGATATTGGGGAATTCACCGCGCCGCTGGACCATCTGTTTCTTGGCGGGATATGGGCCCGGTTGGCGATCGGCGATGGTGGCAACGAGATCGGCATGGGGGCCCTGCCGCGCGTGCTGATCGCCAAGGATGTGGCCCATGGCGAGTCGATTGCCTGTGCGACGGCGGCCGAGCATTTGCTGGTGGCCGGGGTGTCGAACTGGGGGGCCTGGGGGTTGATTGCTGCGCTGGCGGTGCTGCGGCCGGACTGGCGCGATGCGATGCTGGAGGCGCTGGATCCCGCGCGCGACCGGGCGATCATCGAACATGCGGTGCGGCATGGGCCGGCGGTGGACGGGGTGACGGCGTTGGCGGAGTTGACGGTCGACTCGCTGGACATGTCCCGGCATCACGCCAAGCTGGATGCCATTCGCGCGGTGGTGGCGTAGGCTCACGTCAACGCTCTGGCTGCCCGGCGTGTGCGCCCGGTTGCCGGGGGACGCCCCGCGCATTACGGTGCCGCGTTTTGCCCATCCCGCAAAGGTCCTGCCCATGTCTCACCTGACCGCCGAACGCCTCGACCGCATCAGCCCCAGCCTGACGATTGCCATCTCCACCAAGGCGCGGGCGCTGAAAGCGGCTGGGCGGGACGTGATCACCCTGTCCCAGGGCGAGCCCGACTTCGACACGCCGCAATTCATCAAGGACGCGGCGATCGCGGCGATCCAGGGCGGTGACACCAAGTATACCGACGTGGCCGGCACACGGGCGTTGCGCGAGGCGGTGGCGCTGAAGTTCAAGCGCGACAGCGGGATTGACTACAAGCCGGAGGAGATCATCATTTCCACCGGCGGCAAACAGGTGATCTTCAACGCCATGGTGGCCACGCTGGACAAGGATGACGAGGTGGTGATCCCCACCCCGTGCTGGGTCAGCTACCCCGACATCGTGACGTTGGCCGACGGCAAGCCGGTGCTGGTGCCGTGCGGGCAGAATAACGGATTCAAGCTGCGGGCCGAGGATCTGGAAGCCGCGATCACGCCGCGCACCAAGTGGTTCATGCTGAACAATCCGTGCAACCCGACCGGGGCGGCCTATTCGCGCGAGGAGCTGCGGGCGATCTGTGACGTGCTGCTGCGGCATCCCAATGTCTGGATCTTCACTGACGATATCTATGAGAAGCTGGCCTATGACGGGTTCAAGCCGGCGACCATTGTCGAGGTGGAGCCGAAGCTGAAGGACCGCACGCTGACGATGAACGGCTGTTCCAAGGCCTATGCCATGACCGGCTGGCGCATCGGCTTTGCCGGCGGGCCGTTGCAGCTGATCAAGGCGCTGGACAAGCTGCAAAGCCAATCGACCTCGAACACATCGTCGATCTCGCAGGCCGCCGCGGTGGCGGCGCTCTCGGGGCCGCAGGCGTTCATCGACGAGATGGTGGTGGCGTTCCAGCGCCGGCGCAACCTGGTGGTGGACATGCTGAACAAATGCCCGGGCATCACCTGCGCCAAGCCGGAGGGGGCGTTCTATGTGTTCCCGTCGATCCATGGCTGCATTGGCAAGACCAGCAAGTCTGGCGTGAAGATCGAGACCGACGCCGATTTCGTCACCGCGTTGCTTGACGAGCAGGGCGTGGCCGCCGTGCATGGCAGCGCCTTCCTGTATCCCGGGCATTTCCGCATTAGCTACGCGCTGGACGACGCCACACTGGAAGATGCCTGCACCCGCATCCTGCACTTCTGCCAGGGACTGTCCTGACATGCCGGAACTCGCCAAGCGCCTCGGCCGCGTCAAGGTTGCCGCCACCGTCCAGATGACCATTCGGGCGCGCGAGTTGCGCGCCCAGGGCCACAACGTTATCGCGCTCACCATCGGCGAACCGAATTTCGCCTCGCCCAAGCATGCCATCGAGGCCGGTTTCGCAGCGGCCATGAAGGGTGACACCAAGTATCCGCCGCAGGACGGGGCGCCGGCGCTGAAGCAGGCGATCCAGCGCAAGTTCAAGCGCGATCACGGGCTGGACTATGCGCTGGACGAGATCATGGTCGGCAATGGCGGCAAGCAGGTGCTGTACAATGCGATCATGGCGACCGTGGATGACGGCGACGAGGTCATTGTTCCCGCGCCGTACTGGTCGGCCTATGTGCTGATGAGCCGGCTGGCGGGCGGTGAGCCGGTGATCGTCAATTGCTCGCAGAACAACGGCTTCAAGCTGCGGCCGGAAGACCTGGACGCCGCGATCACGCCGAAGACCAAGCTGGTGATGCTGAACTACCCGAACAACCCGACCGGGGCGGCGCCGACCGAGGCCGAGTTGCTGGCGCTGGCCGCGGTGTTGCGCAAGCATCCGCATGTCTGGGTGATCTGCGACGACATGTACGAGCATCTCGTCTATGGCGACTTCAAGCACACGACGCTGGCGCAGGTGGCCCCGGACCTTAGGGACCGCGTGGTCACCGTCAGCGGCGTGTCCAAGACCTATGCCATGACCGGTTGGCGCGTGGGCTTTGCCGGCGGGCCGAAGGATCTGATCCGCGCCATGGTCAACATGCAGGGCCAGGCGACGGCGGGGGTGTCCACCGTGGGCCAGGCGGCGGCGGCGGCGGCGCTGGACGGGCCGCAGGAATGCGTCGCCGAGATGAAGGCGCAGTACAATGCGCGGCGCGACATGGTGGTCGATGCGCTGAACAAGATGCCGGGCATCTCCTGTCACAAGCCGGAGGGCGCGTTCTACGTGTTCCCAAACATTGCCGGATGCCTCGGCCGCACCACGCCAGCTGGCAAGAAGATCGAGACGGATGCCGATTTCGCCATGGCCTGCCTGGAAGAGGCGCATGTGGCGCTGGTGTCCGGGGCGGGGTTCGGCATGTCGCCCTATTTGCGCATCAGCTACGCCACTGACGATGCCAGCCTGGAAGAGGCGATGCGCCGCATGGGGGCGTTTGTCGACAGCCTGACGTGACGACGGTCCTGCGGGCTGGGCGGGACAGCGACGCGGCTGATTTCATTGCGCTGATCGGGGCCTGCTGGGCTGAATATCCCGGCTGTGTGATGGATCTGGATGGCGAAGTACCGGAGCTTCGGGCGCTGGCGAGTTACTATGCCGCCTGGGGTGGGGCGCTTTGGGTGTCCGATGATGGCGGACGGGTCGTTGGTATGATTGGCACCAAGCCGGTCGCTGATGGGGCCTGGGAGATTTGCAAGATGTATGCCTATCCCGAGCAGCGCGGCTTGGGCTTGGCGCAGGCCTTGGTCGACACCGCCGAGGCGTTCACGCGCGCCAATGGCGCCACGGAGATGAAGCTGTGGAGCGACACCCGCTTCGACCGCGCGCATCGTTTCTACGAGAAGTGTTCCTACATTCGCGCCGGCGCCATCCGGGCGCTGAATGATCTGTCGAACACAATGGAGTTCGCCTACGCCAAGCCGCTCACCGGCATCGCCGTGCAACGCCTGGATGCCGCGGCGGCGGCATCCGCGGTCCCGCGCTTGGCAGCGGTGCTGAAGGGGTGCGTTGATGCCGGTGCATCGGTTGCGTTCCACGCGCCGCTTTCGACCGCGCGCGCGCGCGCTCACTGGAAGTCCATCGCCTCGCACGCCGCGATGGGTCAGGCGATATTGTTTGCCGCATGGAGCGAAGGGGTGCTCGTCGGCACGGTCACACTGCGCCTCGAAACGGCCGAGAACCAGGCGCACCGCGCCGAGGTCCAACAATTGCTGGTGGCGCCCGAGGCCCGGCGACGTGGCATTGCCCGCATGTTGTTGCGCGCCGCCGAGCGAGCCGCCGTGGATACCGGTCGCGATCTGCTGGTGCTGCACGCGCCGTCCGACGGTGAGGCCGAACCGCTCTTCGCGTCCGAGGCGTGGCAGCGAATGGGCATGATCCCCGACTATGCCCGCACCGCGGATGGGATTTCCCAAGCGGTGGCTTTCTCTTGGAAGCGGCTCAGATCAGCCCGCCGTGATGTTGCCCCATGAAGAATGGGTCAACGCGGGCCGGCATGAGTCATTGTTTTGCGCGCGGCCACCGGCCAGCTCCCGGTGGCGGCTTCGCCGCGGGCCCGCGCGCGACACCAACCGGCGGAATGGCCGGAAGAGTCGGCCATTCCGCCGGTTGGTATCAGATCAGCCTGACGCGGTCGAACGGCGGAAGCCACAGTGCTCTCATACCAACCCGCCTTGATATTGACCCATTAATACCAGTCCCGGTTTCGGATGACTCATGGAAACATGGCAAGGCCAGGGCTTTGCCGTCGCGCCGCAAGCGCGCCGCGAGGGACCCACCAAGGGCCGACGGCCCTTGGATCCCATTCTTTTTCAATAATTTAAGATCCAGGGGCTTGGCCCGTCACGCGCACGCGTGCTTCGCACGACGCGGGTCTGGGCAGAGCCCAGTCTTCGCTGGCCTCATCGGTCACTTGTTTCGGGGACTGGTATCAGCTCGCTACGATTGTTCTCGGATGGACACTTGGAACATGGGTTTCCAAAGGCCGTCGGCCTTTGGTGGGTCATCCGTAACGCGGCTTCGCGCCGCGACGGCAGAGCGCTTGCCTGCGCTATCGCCCAACTACCGGCGCTATCGCCCAACCACCGGGACCACAACCTCGTTGCGCCGCAGCCACGGCAACGTCCAGGGCGGGTCATAGAACCAGCCATACGACATGCCCTGCGCCCGCCAGGAGGAGTTCTCAAGGGCGCTCAGCAGTTCCGCCTGGCGCGCCGCCACCGCCCCCGGCCCGCGGTCACCGCTGAAGCGCAGCACGGCGACTGTCTCGCCGGGCACCGTCACCAGTCGCACGGAGGGGCCGTTCGGCTGCGGCAGGGTCGCCATCGTCCATTGCCGTGGCAGGAAGAAACGCACCACCCAGTCACCCGCGGCATCGCGGCCCTGGGATACCGGGGCGGTCATCGCGATCTTGCTGCCCGCCCGTTGCGACACCGGTGCTGTCATGGCGATTTCCGCCTTGCCGCTGTTGCCCCCGAAGATATAGCCGGCGAGGCGGCGGAAACCCTGGTTGCGCGCCGCTTCCTCATCGGCCTGGATCACCGTTTCAGCGGCAAGCCGCGGGCCGTACCGGCGGATTTCCAGCGCGCCGATGGTGGCCACGGCGTCGAAGGTGGGTTCCTCGGTGCCGCTGCGGTCACCGAGCATCGAACAACCGGCAACCAGCAGGGTGGCGGCGAGGGCAGCAAGGCGCGCGAGCATGGCAGGGTCCAATCACGAGGCTGGGCCGCCATATGGGGTGGCCCCGATCAAGCGGGAGGACCCCAGACGGTTTCCTCGGTCCAACCCAATTCAGAAAACTCGGCCGCCCGCAGCGGCACCTCGGCGATGGAATAGAATGGCTCTGTTCTCACTCTCTATGCATGGGCTATTCCGGCCTGATTATGCCCGAGAGCTGCGCTGAGACGGGCTCGGCTGTTGGGGTTTGGGTTGAGTGTGGCGAGGTGGAACCAGTTGAGGTCGTTGCCGAGGTATCGGGTGGCGACACCGCGGTGGTGTCGCAGCATGTCCTTGAGGCGTTCGGTGCGGCTGTTGACGGTCTGGATGTGCAGTTCGCCGCGGATGCGTTCGCCCTGGCGGTGATTGATCGGCTGATGCGACAGGCTGAGC
>CAXNGD010000155.1:0-6436 GCA_964201575.1 Acetobacterales bacterium
AGCAAGAGCACGCAACGCCCGAAGCCGCTGCGACCCATCCAGACGGTCGATCATCGACAGCCACGTCTCAAACCCGGCCTCACCCATCAAACCAGCTCCGTCCCCCGCGATCCGACGAGTCTCTCATCCGCCAACAGAGTTCGCAATACGAGCGAAAATTTTTATCCGTTGGACCCATCACTCCGATACAGGCATCGCCTCGGTCAGGAAGGCGCGGGCATAGGCGGCGTGCGAGCGCGCAACCTCAATATGCCAGTCCTCCGCCGCCCGGCGCCACAGCGTGATGCCTATGCGGCCGAGCACGGTGCGTGTCGCCATGCCCGGCGGAAACGCCGCGAGATCAAGGTCCAGCGGACAGCCAGCCGATAGCGTCAACGCCGCATCTTCCCCGCGCAGCCACAGCGCCACAAACCCGTCCGACACCTCCACCAGGCTGTGCGTAATGCCCGCCAGGGCATCGTCCAACGCCCCGGCAAGATCGGGCACATCGCCCTCCGGCGCCAGCAACAACCACTCATCCGGCCCCAGCCACAACGCCGCGCGCCCGCCCGCCGCCCCCCCGTCTTGCACATTCGCGCAATGCGGCACGGCAGACAGCGAAACCCCGAACGCCGCCCCCGCCCGCGCCGCCACCGCCGCATCGCCGCGCAGGATCAAGCGCGTCGCCGGCAGCCCCTCGCCGATCTCAACCATCCAGCCGCTCCCCCGCGGGATCGAGAAATACCGGCGCCACCACCGTCACCGCCAGGCTCCCGCCCGGCATCGGCACAAACAACCGCTCGCCCATCCGCCCCCGCCCCCCGGCCACCAGCGCCAACGCGATGGACCGCCCCAACCCCGGGCTCGCATAGGCCGAGGTGACATGCCCCAACGCCCTGGTCCCCGCCGCCGGATCGGCCTGCGCTACTACCTGCGCCCCTTCCTCCAGCACCACGGCCGGGTTCTCGGTCAACAGCCCGACAAGCTGGCGCCGATCCACCACCACCATGTCCGGCCGCGACAGCGAACGCTTGCCGACGAAATCCGCCTTCCCCCGCCCCTCCGGTAACCCGAGATCGCCGGGCATCACCGTCCCGTCGGTCTCCTGGCCAACGATGATGAAGCCCTTCTCCGCGCGCAGCACATGCATCGCCTCGGTGCCGTAAACCAGCCCCCCGGCGGCGGCAACGCCCGCCCGGATCGCGTCCCACAACACCCCGCCCTGCCGCGCCGGCACACTGACCTCGAAACCCAGTTCGCCGGTGAAGCTCACCCGCATCACCCGCGCCGCAATCCCCGCCACCCGCATCGTCCGCACCGCCATGTGCGCGAACCCCGCCCCGGACAGATCGCCATCGCAGAGCGGCGCCAGCACCGCCCGCGCCTGCGGCCCCTGCACCGCAACCACCGCCCAGTGCTCGCTGGTCGAGGTGAGCCAGACCTTCAGCTCCGGCCACTCGGTCTGGGCATAATCCTCCATCAGCCCCAGCACCTGCGCCGTCCCCCCGGTGGTGGTGGTGACATGGAACCGGTCCGGCGCCAGCCGCGCCACGATGCCGTCATCCATGACAAACCCGGCCTCGCTCAGCATCACCGCATAGCGGCACCGCCCCGGCGCCAGTTTCGCCAGCGCATTGACATACATCCGGTCCAGGAACACGCCGGCATCCGGCCCGACCACCTCGATCTTGCCCAGCGTCGAGGCATCGAACATCCCCACGCTCGCCCGCGTCGCGCCCACCTCGCGCTGCACCGCCGCATGCATCCCCTCGCCGGCGCGCGGGAAATACCGGGCGCGCTTCCACGCCCCGACATCCTCGAACACCGCCCCTTCGGCCACCGCGCGATCATGCATCGGCGTGGTCCGCACGGGATCGAACATCGCGCCGCGCGCCGGCCCGGCCAGGCTGCCGAACGTCACCGGCGTATAGGGCGGGCGAAAACTCGTCGTCCCCACCTGCGGAATCGGCGCCCCCAGCGCCGAAGCCGCCAGCGCCATGACGTTCATGTTCCCCGTCTTGCCCTGGTCGGTCCCCAGCCCCGCCGTCGTGTAGCGCTTCACATGCTCGATCGAGCGATAGCCCTCGCCCACCGCCTGGCGCACATCCCCGGCCAGCACGTCGTTCTGGAAATCCACGAAGCTCTTGCCCCCGGCCTCGCCGCCGACAGACGCCGCCCCCAGCCGCGCCTCAACCTCTCCCTCCACCACCGGGGCCACCCCGCCGCACGCCCCCGCCCCCTCGGCCAGCGCACCCGCCAGGCTCCACGCCCCGTTGCAGCCGCCCACGCAAACCACCCCGTCCGCCGCAGCACCCGGCAGGAACACGCCGCGCGCCTCATCCCAGCGCAGCGCTCCGCGCGCCTGCGCGAACAGATGCACCGCCGGCACCCAGCCATTGCCCATCAGCAGCGCATCGCAATCGAACCACCGCGTGCGCCCGTCATCGCCCCGCCCCAGCAACACGGAATCAATGCGCTTGCGCCGCATATGCGTGCCCAGCACCCGCCCGCCCGCCAACACCGAAATCCCCGCCGCCCGCGCCGCCGCCGGCCACGCCCCATCCGCCGAAGCCCGCAGATCGACAATGACCTTGATCACCACCCCCGCCGCCGCCAGATCCAGCGCCGCGCGATACGCCGTGTCGCACGACGTCGCCACCACCACCCGCGACCCAACCTTCACCCCGTAGCGCAACAAATAGTCCCGCGCCGCCCCTGCCAGCATCACCCCCGGCCGGTCATTCCCCGCAAACACCATCGGCCGCTCGATCGCCCCCGCCGCCAGCACCACACGCCGCGCCCGCACCCGCCACAGGATCTCGCGCGGCCTCCCGGACCCCGGCACCGCCAGATGTTCCGTCACCCGCTCCGCCAGCCCAACCATGTTATGCGGATAACAGCCAAACGCCGTCGTGCGCGCCATCACCCGCACATTCCCAAGCCCCGCCAGCTCCGCCAGGCTCCGCGCCAGCCAATCCCGCGCCGGAATCCCGTCGATCATCGCCGCGATCTCGGTCAGCAGCGACCCGCCCGCCTCGGCCTGCTCGTCGCACAGGATCACCCGCGCCCCCGCCCGCCCCGCCGCCAGCGCCGCCGCGATCCCCGCCGGCCCCCCGCCCACCACCAGCACATCGCAATGCGCGAAATACCGCCCATAGCGGTCGCCATCCGCCACCCCCGGCGCCCGCCCCAGCCCCGCCGCGCGCCGCACCAACGGCTCGAACACCCGATGCCACAGCCCCCAGCCCCGCGGCCCCATCAACGTCTTGTAGTAGAACCCCGCCGACAGCGCCCGCCCCGCCAGCCCGGCCAGCGCCCCGAAATCCGTCTCCAGCGACGGCCACCGGTTCTGGCTCTGCGCCTCCAGCCCATCGTACAGCTCCACCTGCGTCGCCCGCAGGTTCGGCGTCGCTCGCCCGCCATCGCGCACCACGGTCACCAGCGCATTCGGCTCCTCGGCGCCGGACGCCATGATCCCCCGCGGCCGGTGATATTTGAACGACCGCCCAACCAGGTGCACCGCATTGGCCAGCAACGCCGAAGCCAGCGTGTCCCCCGCGCAGCCGAGGTAATCCACGCCATCAAAGCTGAACCGGATATCCGTCCGCCGCTCCACCCGCCCGCCGGCCTCGGTGCGCATACTGTCGGGCAACAGCCGCCCCTGGAACATCCGCCCCAGCAGCAGCCGCTGCATCATCCCCTCATGCCGCGACGACCCGATCATGGCGGCGCCTCGCCCGGCTTGTAGCTCGCCAGGATCCGATCGCTCACCGTATCCCGCAGCACGTTGAAGAACCGCCCACAGCCATGCACATGCCGCCAGCGCTCGGCGGTTACCCCGCGCGGGTTGTCCCTGAGATACAGAAACGCCGCCCAGGCCGCGTCATCCACCGCCGCGGGTTCCGCCGGCCGCGCGATATGCGCCGCACCGGCATGGCGAAATTCCGCCTCCGGCCGCGCCATCGCGCAGAAGGGGCAAGGGATCAGAAGCAAGGAAGGGTCTTCTTTTTGTGAACAAAAAGAAGCAAAAAAACTTCATCCACTGGGCCGAGCCCCAATGGATAAAAAGTTTTTTGGTTCTTTTTTTCAAAAAAGAACATGCTCGCCTCCCTCAATGCGCCACCGCCGCCGCGGCGGCCTCGTCAATCAACCGCCCCGTCCGAAACCGATCCAGGCTGAACGGCGCCGCAATCGGATGCGGCTCACCCCGCGCCAGCGTATGGGCGAACACATGCCCGGACCCCGGCGTCGCCTTGAACCCTCCCGTCCCCCAGCCGCAATTGACGAACAGCCCGTCCACCGGCGTGCGCCCGATGATCGGCGAGCGATCCGGCGTCACATCCACAATCCCGCCCCAACTCCGCAGCATCCGCAGCCGCCGCACCCGCGGAAACAGCTCGCACACCGCCTCCAGCGTATCGCTGGCGATATGCAGCCCCCCGGTCTGCGAATACGACGTATAGGCATCCATCCCCGCCCCGATCACCAGCTCGCCCTTGTCCGACTGCGACATATACGCGTGGATCGTGTTCGACATCACCACGCACGGCATCACCGGCTTCACTGGCTCGCTCACCAGCGCCTGCAACGGAAAACTCTCCAGCGGCATCCGCACCCCCGCCATCGCCATCAACACCGAGGTATGCCCCGCCGCCACAACTCCCACCCTGCCCGCCGCGATGAACCCGCGCTCCGTCTCCACCCCCGAAACCGCCCCGTCCGCCCCGCGCCGGACCCCCACAACCGGGCAGTTCTGGATGATATCCACCCCCAGCGCCGAAGCCGCCCGCGCATACCCCCACGCCACCGCATCATGCCGCGCCGTGCCCCCACGCCGCTGCAACGCCGCCCCCAGCACCGGATAGCGCAAATCCGCAGATATATTCAGGATCGGACAGAAATCCCGCGCCTGCTCCGGCGACAGCCACTCATTGTCGATCCCCGCCAGCCGGTTGGCATGCACATGCCGCTTGATCACCTGCACATCATGCACATTATGCGCCAGCATCATCACCCCGCGCGGCGAATACATCGTGTTGTAGTTCAGCGCATGCGACAATCCCTCCCACAGCTTCATGCTGTGCTCATAGATCGCCTCCGACTCCTCCCACAAATAGTTGCTGCGGATCACCGTGGTGTTGCGCGCTGTGTTCCCCCCGCCCAGCCACCCCTTCTCCACCACCGCCACATTGCGCACCCCGCACTCCGCCGCCAGGTAATACGCCGTGGCCAACCCATGCCCCCCGGCACCCACAATCACCACGTCATAGCCCGGCTTCGGCTGCGCATCGCGCCAATGCGGCGCAAAGCCAGCCTGGCCACGCAACAGGGTCATCAGCGAGAAACGCATCAGTCGCTCCAAGAAAGATGTTCTTTTTTGAAAAAAAGAACCAAAAAACCTTTATCCATTAGGCACAGCGAAGGATCCACGCTTCTGCCCCACCCAACCACATCCGCGGCGAACCAACCAATCGGATAAAGTCTTTTTGCTTCTTTTTCTTCAGAAAAAGAAGACCCTTCCTTCCCTATAAGCTAAACCCCGCCACCCCCGCCTCGAACGCCCGCTGCGCCGCCTCCGCCGCCGCCCGCGCCCCCTCCCGGCCCTTGCGCAGCACCTCCACCCGCCCCTCCAGCGCTTCCAACTGCCGCAACAGCCGCCCATGCAGCCCGTCCGTCGCCGGCACCGCGCCAAGATTGCGCCGCACCCGCTCCTGGTCCCGCTCCACCTCGTCAACCTGCGCCTTCAGCCGCGCCACCTCGCCCTCCCGCGCCGCCCGCGCCCCGCGCAACTCCACCAGCCGCTGCAGCGCCGCCCGCGCCGCGGGATCCAGCCCCTGCATCCCCATCACCCGCGCCACCGCCGCCTCGCCCTCCAACAGCGCCAGGCTCTGCCGCGTGATCCGATCCTGCCGCACCGCCAGCGTGCGCGCCTCCCCCGCCTTCAGCGAAACCGCGAACCGCCAGGCCGCCGCCGTCTCCTCCGCCGGCCGCAGCGCCGCATCCGCCGCCAGCGCCGCCCCCGGCCGCTTGCCGATCTCCACCAGCAACTCCCGCCCCTCCCCCGCCGGCGCCGTCACCGTGACCTGCGTCGTCGAACGCAGCCGCTCATCGATCCGCAACACCCCCTGGCTCGCCGTCACCGCCGCCAGGCTCCCCGCCTCCTCCTGCTTCCACGCCACCGCCGTCCGCAAATCCTCCGCAAACGGCAGCAACCGGCTCTCCCCCGCCGGCAACCCACCCAGCCGCGCATCCCCCGCGAACATCGCCGGCGAGGCGGGGTCATACAGCGTCAGAACCCCCGCCGGCAGGCTGGTCGCCGTGTCGTTGGTCACCCGAATCGACGCCAGCGGATGCACCCGCCCCTGCTGCACCAGCCCGATCCGCCGCGCCGTCGCCTCCCGGTCCAGGATCGGCACCGTCGCGGTATGCCCGGCCACCAGCGTCACCGCGCCCGGCA
>CAXNGD010000156.1:0-6363 GCA_964201575.1 Acetobacterales bacterium
ACGCATTCGAGGCCCCAGATCGAACGGTCGGTGAATTTCTCCAGGAACTCGGTGGGGGCGAAGGCGCCGTTGTTGTCGCGCACGGCGGAGATCAGCACGGTCATCACCGGCCAGAACACGAAGAGCAGGATGGCGCCGAGGATCAGCAGCATCGAGCCGAGCACGAACATGTCGCCGCGGCACCAGCCCTGGCGCGCCAGGCCGGCGGCGGTGAGCATGGTGGTGGCCAGGGCGTAGACCACCGCGCCCCAGCCGAGGGCGGGCTGGGTGGGGGTGCCGCCGATCAGGGCGCCGACCCACGACCAGGTCCAGCCGCGGTGGTTGATGGCGAAGCCTTCGGCGCAGAGCCAGGCCAGCGCCGCGAGTGCTGCGCCGATCAGCAGGCGCGGCCGGTCGGTCCAGGCGGCGAACACGGCGAGCGCCGGCAGGATCAGCAGCGGCAAGAGCCATGGCCGGCCCGGGGCGAGGGCCATGAGCGGGAGCGCCTCGCCCGATCCCAGCGCGTCCCACAGCGAGTCCTGGCCGTACCAGGGCAGCGCCAGCGCCGTGACGGCGAGGGCGAGGGCCCAGCCCCGCGCGGCGATCGGCATCAAACCTGGTCTGGCCGCCGCGATGTCAGCGCGCGGCGGCCTTCACCTCGTTGGTCCAGCGCGCGAGCAGGCGGCGGCGCTCGGCCGAGGAGCCGTATTTGGCGAAGTCGTAGTCGATCAGCTTGATGCTGCTGAGGTCCGGCGCCTCCTTCGGCACCGGCACGTCGCTGTTCGATGGCACCTGGAAGGAGCCAAATTCCGGCATGATCGCCTGGGCGGAGACGCCGAGCGCCCAGTCGTAGAATTTGCGGGCATCGGCGGCGTTGCGGCCGCCCTTGATCATGCTCATCGAGCCGACCTCGAAGCCGGTTCCTTCGCAGGGCGAGACGGTGACCAGCGGGCGCTTGCCGGTCAGCGCGACCATGACCACGTCGTGCTGGAAGGCGACGCCGACGAGGGTTTCGCCTTTGCCGGCGGCTTGGGCCGGGGCGGCACCGGACTTGGTGTAGTCGTTGATGTTGCGATGCAGTTTCTTGAGGTAGTCGAAGGCCGGCTCCTCGCCCCAGAGCTGCACCAGGGTGGCGAGCATGGTGTAGGCGGTGCCCGACGAGTTGGGGTCGGCCATCTGCACCTCGCCTTTGTATTCCGGGCGCAGCAGGTCGGCCCAACATGCCGGGGCGGCGAGCTTCTTTCGCGCCAGTTCCTCGCTGTTGTACCCGTAGCCCAGCGCGCCCATGTAGACGCCGACGGTCTGGAACTTGGCGCGCTCGGCCTGTTTCACCGCCCAGTCGCGCAGCTTCGGCATCACGGGCGATTTGTATTCGGCCAGCAGCCCTTCCTCGGCGGCCTGGAGATGCGGGTCGCCGGTGCCGCCCCACCAGATATCGGCGCGGGGGTTGTCTTTCTCGGCGCGGATGCGAGCATAGGTTTCGCCGGAGGACTGGCGGGTCATGTCCGCCTTGATGCCGGTCTCCTTGGTGAACAGGGTGATCAGGCCGCGGCAGATTTTTTCATCGGCGCTGCAATAGACCACGACATCGGCGCGCGCCGGAGAGGAAGCGAGCAGGGCTGCTGCGAAGAGGAGTTTTCCGACGTGGCGCATGGTGAGCCTCCCGAGGCGTTGGTTTGGTCAGGCAATACGCCGAGAGCGCGGCGGACTGCAACAGAACGGTCATACAAACGTGATGTCGCTTAGTCGCCGAGGCGCTGGGCCTGGCGGGCGGCGTCCGAGGCGGCGCGGGCGGCGCGGACTTCCGGGCGGGTGGAGACTTCGGGCACGCCGACATCCCACCAGTGGCCGCCGGCTTCGGTGCTGCCGGCGGGGTCGGTTTTCAGCACGATGACGGTGGTGCGGTCGGCGGTGCGGGCGGTGGCGATGGCGGCTTCGAGGGCGGCGGTGCCGGTCACGGTGGTGGCGATGGCGCCGAGGCCGGTGGCTTGGGCGGCGAAGTCGAAGACCGGCAGCGTTTGATGGCGGGCGGTGGAGAGAAGGTTGTTGAAGGAGGCGCCGCCGGTGCCGCGCTGGAGCCGGTCGATGCAGCCGAAGCCGCCATTGTCGAGCAGGACGACGATCAGCTTCTGGCCGAGCATGACCGAGGTGGCGAGTTCGGAATTCATCATCAGCCAGGAGCCGTCGCCGAGCAGGACGATCACTTCGCGGTCGGGCATGGCCATCTTCACGCCGAGGGCGCCGGCGATTTCGTAGCCCATGCAGGAATAGCCGTATTCCAGGTGGTAGGTGCCGGGGGTGGTGGCGTTCCAGAGCTTGTGCAGTTCGCCGGGGAGGCCACCGGCGGCGGCGACGACGATGGCGGATTCGGGCAGGGCGCGGCGGACGGCGCCGAGGACCTGGGCGTCGGTGGGCAGGGCGGTGTTGGAGGCCGCGGTGGCACGCGCGGCGGCGTCCTGCCAGGCGGGCAGGGCGGCCTGGCATTGGGTGAGCCAGGCGGCGGGGGCGCGGTGGGTGGCGAGGGATGTCGAGAGGGCTTGAAGGCCGAGATCTGCGTCGGCGACCAGCGGGCAGGCGAAGCGCTTGGCGGCGTCGAAGGCCTGGACGTTCAGGGCGATGACGCGGCGATTGGGGTTCTGGTAGAGCGCCCAGGAGCCGGTGGCGAAGTCGCCCAGGCGGGTGCCGACGGCGAGGATCAGGTCGGCCTGTTCGGCGGCGGCGTTGGCGGCGAATGTGCCGGAGACGCCGATGGCGCCTAGGTTCAGCTTGTGGTCGTGGGGGAGGGCGCTCTTGCCGGCCTGAGTTTCGCTGACCGGGATGCCATGGTCTTCGGCGAAGCGGGCCAGGGTTTCGGTGGCGCCGGCATAGTGAACGCCGCCGCCGGCGATGATCAGCGGGGCTTTGGCGGCACGTAGCAGGGCGGTGGCTTCGGCGAGTTCGAGGCCGTCCGGCGGCGGGCGGCGGATGCGCCAGAGGCGGGGGGCGAAGAAGCTGGCGGGGTAGTCGAAGGCTTCGGCTTGGGTGTCCTGGCACAGGGCCAGCGTGACCGGGCCGCATTGGGCGGGGTCGGTCAGGACGGACATGGCGCGGGGCAGGGCGGTGAGGAGCTGTTCCGGGCGGGCGATGCGGTCGAAGTAGCGCGAGACCGGACGGAAGCAATCGTTGGCGGAGATGGTGGCGTCCTCGAAATCCTCGACCTGTTGCAGGACGGGGTCGGGGCGCCGCCCTGCGAAGACGTCGCCGGGGAGGAGGAGAAGGGGCAGGCGGTTGACATGGGCGGTGGCGGCTGCGGTGACCATGTTGGTGGCGCCGGGGCCGATCGAGCTGGTGACGGCCATCATGCGGCGGCGGCGCATCGCCTTGGCATAGGCGGTGGCGGCAAGTGCCATGCCCTGTTCGTTGTGGCTGCGGTATGTCGGGAGGGTGTCGCCGGCTTCGTGCAGCGCCTCGCCCATGGCGGCGACGTTGCCGTGGCCGAAGATCGCCCAGATGCCGGCGAAGAGCGGGACCTCGGCGCCGTCGACGATACCGCGTTGGGCGGCGAGGAAGCGCACCAGGGCCTGGGCGCAGGTCAGCCGGATGGTGTTCATGGGTGTCTCCGCAATCGCGCGCCATTGTCCATCGGGGCCGGGCGGGAGACAATCACTTGGGTGACGAGGGCGCTTGGCTGACGAGGGGAAGATGCATGCTCGATATCGCGGTGATCGGGGCGGGGCGGATTGGCCAGATCCATGCGCGCAATGTGGCCGCGCATGCTGGCGCGCGGCTGGTCGGGGTTTGCGATCCCGATGCGGCGGCGGCAGCGCGGCTGGCGGCGGCGTGTGGCAGTGCGGTGATCGGATTGGACGCGGCATTCGAGGCGGCGGCGGTGCTGATTGCTTCGCCGACGCCGACCCATGCCGGGTTCATCGAGCGGGCGGCGGCGGTGGGGCGGGCGGTGTTCTGCGAGAAGCCGATCGACCTTGACGCCGATCGTGCGCGGGCCTGCGTGGAGGTGGCCGAGCGGGCAGACATACCGCTGATGATCGGGTTCAACCGGCGCTTTGATCCGCATTTCGCGGCGCTGAAGGCGGCGTTGGCGGGCGGGGAGATCGGGGCGCTGGAGGTGTTGTCGATCACCAGCCGGGATCCCAGCCCGCCGCCGCCATCCTATGTCGCGGCATCGGGCGGGTTGTTTCGCGACATGGCGATCCATGATTTCGACATGGCGCGGTTCCTGTTGGACGAGGCGATTGCGGAGGTGTTCGCGGCAGCGTCCTGCCTGGTGGATCCCGGCATTGGCGCTGCGGGGGATGTGGATACGGCGTTGATCACCTTGCGGACGGTATCCGGGCGGTTATGCAGCATCAGCAATTCGCGCCGCGCGAGCTATGGCTATGACCAGCGCATTGAGGCGCATGGGGCGACGGGGATGCTGAGGGCGGGGAATGTGCCGGTGAACGCAGTGGAGCGGGCGGGGAAGGAGGGGTTCACCACGGCCGTGGCGCAGCCTTTCTTTCTGGAGCGCTATGCTGCGGCGTATCGGGCAGAGCTGGATGCGTTCGTGACCGTGGTTGTCGGCGGGACGCGGCCCACGCCGGATGGGCGGGACGGGTTGGCGGCGCTGGTGCTGGCTGACGCAGCGGCGGAATCGCTGCGGACGGGGCGGGCGGTGGCGGTGTGAGCGACGCGGTGCGGCGGTTCGAGCTGGCGGCCTGGGAGCGGGCGCCGGTGCATTATGCGGCGGGGTTTGGTCGGGCCACGGCCGCGTTTGTGCCGGCGCTGCTGGAGGCCGGCGGGGTTGGCGCGGGAATGCGGGTGCTCGATCTGTGCTGCGGCTTGGGGGTGGTGGCGGCTGCGGCGCAGGCGCGCGGGGCATTGGTGGACGGGGTGGATTTCTCGCCGGCCATGCTGGCGGCGGCGCGGCGGGTGGTGCCGGGGGTGGTGTTTCGCCAGGGCGACGCGGCGGCGCTGCCGTTGGCGGGTGGGTGCCGGGATGCGGTGCTGGCGAATTTCGGCGTGCACCATGTGCCGGAGCCGGTCGCGGTGCTGCGCGAGGCGTGGCGGGTGCTGGTGCCTGGCGGGCGGGTGGCGTTCACCGTCTGGGCCGGGCTGGCACGCAATCAGGCGTGGCGATTGTTGTTCGATGCCATTGGCCGGCATGGGAATGCCGATACCGGGGGGGCGCCGCCGCCGCAGGGCGGGTTGAGCGAGCCGGGGCAGTGCGCGGCGTTGCTGACGCAGGCGGGGTTTGCCGAGGTTGCGGCGGAGGCGGTGGAGGCGCGCTGGGAGGTGGCCGACGCCGATGCGCTGGTGGACGCGTTTCGGACGGGAACGGCGCGGATGGCGGCGGTGATCGGCGCGCAGTCGGCGGCGCAGATCGGGCGGATTGTTGAGGACATGCAGGCAAATGCTGCGGAATTTCGCAACGGGGCAGGGCTGTCGGTGCCGATTGCCGCGGTGATGGCGCGCGGGGTGCGTTAGGCGGGCTTGGGGGTTTCGCGGCGCAGGAAGGGCTTGGTGTGGTCGGCGAGGCCCTTATAGGCGTAGGGATCGGCGCCGGCGACCATGACGATGTCGCGGTTGTCGTCCGTGGCGCCCAGGCGGCCGTCCCAGTTCCACGGCAGCAGGCTTTCGGCGGACATGTAGTGGTTGACCAAAGCGCGGCGGAAGCCGGTGGAGCGGTTCTTCAGCGACCGGTGCAGCAGGTAGCCGTTGAAGAAGACGACGCTGCCGGCTTTGACTTCGACCGGGACGGGCGCCTGGGCGGGGAAGCCATGGGCCTCGCCGCCGCCGTCGAACTCGTCGCTGTTGTGCGGGTGCATCGGGTAGAGCACGCCGGGCTTGTGGCTGCCGGGCAGGACCCAGAGGCAGCCATTTTCGATGGTGGCGTCGTCCAGCGCAATCCAGCCGCCGGCGAGCGAGCAGTCCCGGGTCGGGATGTAGAACTCGTCCTGGTGCCAGGCCTGGCCGGGCTTGCCGGCGTTCTTGACGAACATCATCGACTGCATCGCCTTGACGTTCGGGCCGATCATGGCGGTCAGGATGTCCGCGATGCCGGGATGGGCGATGGTGTCGCGCATCAGCGGGGAGAGCTTGTGCGGGAAATGCAGGCAGAGCACGTCTTCGAAGCGGACCGCGCCATCGGGGCGGAGTTCGGCGCCGTGGTCGCGGCAGATGCGGGCGGCTTCGTCGTTCAGGGCGGCAACCTCGGCGAGGGAGACGATTTTCTCGACGACGAGGTAGCCTTGGTCAGCCGGGATTCCCCCGATGAACGGCCACCTTGGCCGTCACGGAGGCACGATTGGCCCGAAACTGGGCGTTCGGCAACGGTGACACGCCGCGTAGACTGCTGGCGCCCTGCTGAGTAGTTGACGATCGCTGTGTCGGCAGAAATCTGGGCAC
>CAXNGD010000157.1:0-6348 GCA_964201575.1 Acetobacterales bacterium
GCCATCCATCGACTGACCGGGAAAATGCAACTCCAGGACGTTGGGGCTGAACGAAAACAGGCGGCGGACCGAAATTTTCGCGGCGATCGTGACACAGAGCGGGTCAGGCGGGGGCGGAAATTCGGATTCTTAGAGGTGCCCTTAAGTCAAAGGGATCCAAGGGCCGCCGGCCCTTGGCGGGTCCTCCGTGGCGCGGCTTCGCGCCGCAACGGCAGAGCCCTCGCCTTCCGGTCCCTTCGGATAGGTCAATCATTCCGTGGGTTGTTATTCCGCCTTCACCGCGCCGGTCTGGACCATGGCATCGATCTCGGCCGCGCCATAGCCGGCCTCGGCGAGGATCTCGCGCGAGTGCTCGCCCAGGGACGCGGCGAAGTCGCGCACCGTGGTGGCGCCGCCGGACAGGCGGAACGGCGCGTTCATCACGCGAAACGACCCGCCGGCATCGTGGACCTCGGCCAGAGCCTGGCGATGGGCAAGCTGCGGGTCGGCCAGCGCCTCGGCGACGGTGCGATAGGCTGAGCAGGGCACGCCGCCACGGTTGAACGCGGCCTCCACTTCGCTGGTCGGCAGGGTGCGGGTCCAGGCCTCCATCTCGTCCATGAAGGCGCCCCAGTTGTTGCGCCGGTCGGGATATTTCTCGAAGCGCGGATCGGTGATCCAGTCCTCCCGACCGCACGCCTTCGCGGCGTTCTGGAAGGTGCGCTCGCTGGCGATGGCCGGCAGGACATAGCCGTCCCGGGTCGCCACCGGGCCGAACATGTGGCGCGGCGGCGGCGGCGGCAGCGTGAACTGGGTGCCCTGGACCTCGCCCAGGGTGAGGTTGAGCATGGCTTCCAGCATCGAGACATCCACCACCTGGCCGCGCCCGGTGGCGTGGCGCTGGACCAGGGCGGTGGTGACGGCGCCGAAGGCATAGGTGCCGCTGAGCACGTCGGCGATGTAGATGCCGCAATAATCCGGCACGCCGCGGCCGGGCTGATAGGCCATGTGCGCGAGGTCGAAACCCGAGGAGGCGTGGATCGCCGGCGC
This sequence comes from Acetobacterales bacterium, assembly GCA_964201575.1. GTDB lineage: Bacteria > Pseudomonadota > Alphaproteobacteria > Acetobacterales > Acetobacteraceae > CAMDGX01. Next base: position 1,030 of record CAXNGD010000157.1, read on the forward strand.
ATAGGCGGCGAGTTGCGATGACGGGCCTGTCTGCCCGAAGCCGGAGATCGCGCAATAGATCAGCCGCGGATTGGCGGCGAGCAGCCCGGCATGGCCGAGGCCGAAGCGGTCCATGACACCCGGCCGGAAATTCTCCACCAGCACATCGGCGCTGGCGGCCAGGCGGCGCACCACCTCCACCGCCGATGCCTGCTTGAGGTCCAGCACCAGGCTGCGCTTGCCGGCGTTCAGCCCGCCATAGGAGGTGCTGGCGCCTTGGCGCACCGGGGGGCGATGGCGGGTGAGCTCGCCCTCGGGGGATTCGATCTTGATGACATCGGCGCCGGCATCGGCCAGCAGCCGGGCGCAGTACGGCCCGGCGATGGTGGTGGTCAAGTCGATGACGCGCAGCCCGTCCAGCGGGCGGCCCTTGGTGGCGCTCATGGTCGTCTCCCCTTCTTCGTGGCGCAACGCTAGCCGAGCCCGGTGCGCAGGTCTAACCGCGCGCGCCGAACAGCGGCGCCGGGCGGGATGGCTCGCCGGCGATGCCTACCCCGCCAGCAAGCCGTCGAGCTTGCCGCTGCGCTCCAGCGCCATCAGGTCGTCGCAGCCGCCGATATGCGCGCCGCCGATGAAGATCTGCGGCACGGTGGTGCGCCCGCCGGAACGCTGCGTCGCCTGGGCCCGCTCGGGCGTGCCGTTTGCGGCATCGATCTCGCGATAGGAAGCACCTTTGCTGTCGAACAGCTGCTTGGCGCGGGCGCAGAAACCGCACCAGTCCTGGGTATAGATCTCGATCTCGGGCATCACCGGCTCCTTGGCACCATCGTTGCCCGCCATGGTCGCGTCGGCGGCGGCGGGTTGCAAGACTGTTGAGCAGAAGCGGGCGTCGTCGGTCAGCGGAAGCGGGCGTCGCCGGTCAGCCGAAGCGGGCGTCGCCGGTCAGCGGAAGCGGGCGTCGCCGGTCAGCGAAACCGCGCATCGCCGGCCCGCGCCGCCACCAGCACATCCACCCCCGCCGCGCCGGCCTCCAACAGGGCGCGAGTGCAATCGCGCGCAGTGGCACCGGTCGTCAGTACGTCATCGACCAGCAGCACATGGCGGCCAGCGATCGCCGCCGGCCGGCGCACCGCGATCGCGCCCGTCAGCATGCGCGACCGCTCGCCGGCCGAAAGCTCGCCCAGCGACCGCGTGGCGCGCACCCGGCGCAGCGCATCGGGCACGCTGCGCACGCCGGACAGGCGCTGCAGGCGCCCGGCCAGCAGCGCCGATTGATTGTAGCGCCGGCCCAACAGGCGCATGCGATGCAGCGGCACCGGCACCAGCACATCCGCCCGCGACAGCAGCGCCTCGCCCACCCGCGCCATCATCCGCGCCAGCGCCTGGGCCAGCTCCTGCCGGTCGGCATGCTTGAACGGCAGCACCAACCGGCGCGACTGCGCGTCATAGACCAGCGCGGCCCGCGCCTCGCCCCAGGGCGGCGGCGTGGCGGTGCAATCGGCGCACACCAGCGTGGCGCTGTGCGCCGCGTGCGGAAACGGCGCGCCGCAGCTCGGGCATTGCGGTGCGGTGATGAAGGTGGTGGCGCGGAAGCAATCGGCACAAAACTGCCCGGGACCGCCCACCAGCGTGTCGCAGGTCAGGCAATGCGACGGCAACAGCGCATCGATCGCCGCCCCCAACGTGATCCGCCCGGACTGCCAGACGAGATCCCGCCAGCCGAGATCGGCCAGATGGCGCAACGCCGGCGGCAGCAGTAGCGGCACCTCAGACGCCGAACCGCACCGTGCCGTCGCGCTCGATCTCGTGCACCAAATCGATCTCCCAGGACAGGTAGGCCTGCATCGCCTCCTCGACCCCGGAGTTGCGGTCATAGGGCCGCAGGTAGAAATCGATGCACTCGCCATCGGACGGCACGGTGCGGTCGCGGTCCATCGGATGGCCCGCCGCGCGCCAGCCATCCGTCCCCCCCGCCAGTGCCCGCACCGGCGCCGGCGCGACGGCCTGCAACTCCGCCACCGCATGGGCCGCCAGCACCCCATCCGGCGAGGTGACGATGACCTGCGACGAGCCATCCAGCGCGCTGCGCAACCGGCCGAGGCGGCCGCGCACCCCCCAGATCGCCCCCGGGATATGGCCGTCGCGGAAATCGATGCTGCGCGCCAGGTCGATCACGATCGTGCCCGGCGCGCCAAGGGCGGCGGCCTCGACGGTGGCCGCCGCGGGCATCGGCAGCGCCGCCGGAACGGCGTTACCCAGCGCGCCTTCTGCCACGAACACATCGACATGGCCCATCTGCCGCAGCCAGGCCGCCGACATGCGCGCTCGCACCCCGTCATCGTCGATCAGCGCAATGCGCGCGCCGCGCACCCCGATCCAGGTGTCGGTCGCCTGCACCAGCTGGCCGCCCGGCGCCGAGATCGCGCCCGGCCGCGTGCCGGTGCGGAACTCCGTGGGGTCGCGCACATCCAGCACATACAGGCTGCGCCCGGAATCCACCTCCATCGCTGCCAACACCGCCGCGTCGATCACCCGCACCCCGGACCGCGCGGCAAAGGCCTCGGCCCGCTCTCGCGCCAGCGCCGCGGTCTTCGGCCGCCCCGGGGTGAATTCGGCCGGCTGGCCGCGATCCGGCACCAGCCCGGCCAGCTCCCAGCCCATGGTGCCGTTGCGCAGGGCCACCACCTTGTTCGGCACCCCAGCCTGGCGCAGGGTCTCCGCCCCCAGGATCGAGCGCGTCCGCCCGGCGCAATTGACCACGATCAGCGTGTCCAGATTCGGCACGATGTCGCCAATGCGATAGGCCAGCTCGCCACCCGGCACCGATTGGCCGCGCGGGATCGACATGCGGCGGAACTCTTCCACCGTCCGGCTGTCGAGGACGACCATGTCGCGGCCATCGCCGAGCCATTCGTGCAACTCCGCCGCATCCACGCTCTCGGTGCCGAAATGATGCTCGACCCATTCGCCGAACGCCTTGCTCGGCACGTTGACGCCGCTGAACAGCACGTAGCCCGCCGCCTCCCACGCCTTGGTGCCGCCATCGAGCACGGCAATGTCCGTGCACCCGATGGATTCGAGATGGGTGGCGAGTTTCTCCGCCACCCCACGCCCGTCATCGCACACCACCACCCGCGTGCCGCGCCGCGGCAACAGGCCCGGCGCACGCAGCTCGCGCCGCGAGAACGGGCACGGCACCGCCCAGAACAGGTGGCTGGCGCCGAACTCGCCCTCCTCCCGCGCATCCAGCAGCGCCAGCTCCTGGCCATCGGTGATCCAACCGTGCAGCGTGGGCGCATCAATCCGGCGCATTACATTCCCCTCGTCTCTCAGGGGAGCTTACGCCTTGGATTTATCGTTCGGGAAGCGCACATGAGCGCGCATGAGCGATTCCATGTTGGTTTTCGATCGCCGCACGGTGCGCCAACACCGCGACCGCGCCGCCGACACGGTATCCGCCGTGGCGCCGATCCTGCGCGAAGTGGCCGAACGCCTGCTCGATCGGCTGGACGACACGAAGCACCGCTTTGCCACCGCGCTGGATGTGGGCGGACGCGGCGTGGTGGCGCCATTGCTGCGCGCGCGCGGCATCGCCTGCATCAGTTGCGACCTGTCGGCCCGGATGGCGGCGCTGGATGCCGGACATAGCGTTGCCGCCGACGAGGAACGCCTGCCCTTCGCGCCCGCCAGCTTCGACCTCGTCGTGGCCAATTTGTCGCTGCACTGGGTCAACGACCTGCCCGGCGCGCTGATCCAACTGCGCATGGCGCTGAAGCCGGACGGGCTGTTCCTCGCCAGCCTGCCCACCCTGGGAACGCTCGGCGAGCTGCGCACCGCCCTGACCGCGGCCGAGGCGATGCTGTCCGACGGCGCCAGCCCGCGCATCTCCCCGTTCCCCGAACTGCGCGATACCGCCGCCCTGCTCCAGCGCGCCGGTTTCGCCCTGCCGGTGGCCGATGTCGACCAGATCGTCCTGGCCTACCGCAATCCGCTGGACCTGCTGCGCGACCTGCGCGCGGCCGGGGAGACCAATGCGGTGCGCCTGCGCGACCGCCGCATCCCGCCGCGCGCCCTGTTCCCCGCCGCCCTCGCCTCCCTGCCCGCCCAGGACGACCGCGCGCCGGCAACGCTGCGCCTAGCCATGCTCACCGGCTGGGCCCCCGCGCCGAGCCAACCCCGCCCCCTGCCTCGCGGCAGCGGCCAATTTCCGTTGGGCGCCGCCCTGACCGGATAATTGTCTTTTATTCCTGAAAAAGGGAAAGCGCTCTTCATTTCCAAAAATACGTTCTCAGTCTGGCTCCCGGTCCAGGCGGGCGTTTTCCGTGCGAGCGGCGGATTGCTGCTGTTCCAGGCGATCGCGCGCCTTCTCGCCCTTGCTGCGGCCATGCAGCACGCGGTTCTGCTGCGCCTCCGCCTCGCGCGCCGCGGCATCGCGCTGCTTCTTCACCCGGCGGAGGTTGACGATTTCAGCCATCCCGCCATCCTGCGGACCACGCCGAACACAGACAAGGGGAAACACACCATGGGCCAGTTCATCACGCTCACCGCCCAGGACGGGCACAAGCTGTCCGCCTGGCAGACCGGGCCCCAGGATGCCCGCGTCGGCATGGTGGTGATCCAGGAAATCTTCGGCGTGAACAACCACATGCGCAACATGTGCGAGAAGTTCGCAGCCCAGGGCTACGCCGTGATCGCCCCCGCCCTGTTCGACCGCACCACGCGCGGCGTCGAGCTCGGCTACACCGCCGATGACGTCACCGCCGGACGCAACCTGCGCGGCACGCTCTCGGACGCCGAAGTGATGATGGATGTGGACGCTGCCGCTAACGCGCTCGGCAGCCGCAAGCTCGGCATCGTCGGCTACTGCTTCGGCGGCACCGTGGGATGGTGGGGCGCCACCCGCAGCAACAAATTCGCCGCCGCCAATGGCTGGTATGGCGGCGGCGTCGCCGGCACCCGCATGGAACGCCCGGGCTGCCCGGTCCAGCTGCATTTCGGCGAAAAGGATACCGGCATTCCGCTGACCGATGTCGAGGCGATCCGCGCGGCGCAGCCTGGTGTCGAGGTGTTTGTCTATCCCGGCGCACAGCACGGATTTGGCTGCGACGAGCGCGGGAGTTTCTCGGCGCCGGATGCGGCTTTGGCGCATGAGCGGACGTTTGCGTTCTTTGCCAAGCATCTGAAGTAAGAAGTTCTTTTTTGAAAAAAAGAACCAAAAAACTTCGCTCATATTGCGAACTCTGTTGGCGGATGAGAGACTCGTCGGATCGCGGGGGACGGAGCTGGTTTGATGGGTGAGGCCGGGTTTGAGACGTGGCTGTCGATGATCGACCGTCTGGA
>CAXNGD010000158.1:0-6313 GCA_964201575.1 Acetobacterales bacterium
GCCGCACGACACCGCCCGATCGAGACGGCAAAAATCATCTCAAGCACGGCTTCGACCATCCTACGCCGCGCCACAGATCACCAACCAACTCAATCGATACTCGTGCAGACCGAATGATCAGTTACTCCACTCCGACAGGCTGCTAGGCTGGCGGTCCGCGCCAAGGTGGTGGGATCGGACGGGGATATGCCATGACGTCACCGAGGAAGCCGGCCACCCGCCCGCCCTGCAACGCGGCCAATAGCTGTGCCCTGATCCAGGAGGAGATCACCCGCGACTGCGCCTTCCTGGGCAAAGACGCGCCGGCCTACTGCCCGAAACCCTGAGCCGGTAGCGCGGCTCAGCCGGAGCGCAGGGTCCGCACCGCCGTCCCGCGTTCGAACAGCGCCAGCAACACCCGCACCGCCTCGCCTCGCTCAGTTCGCAGCTCCGGGTCCTTCTGGACCAGCAGTTCGGCATCGCGCCCGGCCATGTGCAACAGGTCCTCGTCGCGGTCGAGTTTTGCCAGCTTCCAGCCGGGCATGCCGGATTGCCGCGTGCCCAGCAAATCACCGCCGCCGCGCAGGCGAAAATCCTCGTCGGCGATGACGAAGCCGTCTTCGGTGTCGCGCAACAGCGCCAGCCGGCGGCGCGCCGTTTCGGACAACTCGGCCGAATGCAGCAACAGGCAGAAGCTGGCATCGCGGCCCCGTCCGACCCGGCCGCGCAGCTGGTGCAGCTGCGCCAGGCCGAAGCGCTCGGCGTGCTCCACCACCATCACCGTGGCCTCCGGCACATCCACCCCGACCTCGATCACCGTGGTGGCCACCAGGATCTGCGTGTGTCCGGCGGCAAAGTCGAGCAACGCGGCCTCGCGCACCGAACTGTCCTGGCGGCCATGGGCGAGGCCGACAGTCGGGCCGAAATACTGCGTCAGTTCGGCATAGCGCGCCTCGGCATTGGCCAGGTCGATCAGCTCGCTCTCCTCGACCAGCGGGCAGACCCAATAGACGCGCGCGCCCTCGTCCAGCTTGCGGCGCAGCGCTTCGACGATCTCGATCAGGGTGGAGAGCGAATGGATGGTGGTGCGGATCGGCTGGCGGCCGGCGGGTTTGCCCATCAGCCGGCTGGTCTGCATCTCGGCCCACTGGGTCAGCAGGATGGTGCGCGGGATCGGGGTGGCGGTCATCACCAGCACGTCGGTCGCCGCCCCCTTGGCGCCCAGGCTGAGCCGGTGCTCCACGCCGAAGCGATGCTGTTCGTCGATCACGGCAACGGCCAGGTCGTGAAACGTGACCCCCTCCTGGATCAGCGCATGGGTGCCGACCACCAACGGCACCGACCCGTCGGCCAGGCCCTCCAGCACCCGGGTGCGGGCGCGGCCCGTCACCGATCCGGTCAACAACTCCACCGGCACCGGGCAGATGCGCGACAGGGTGCGGTGATGCTGCCGCGCCAGCAGCTCAGTCGGCGCCATGATCGCCGCCTGGGCCCCTGACTCGACCGCCCGCAGCATCGCCAGCGCGGCGACCACCGTCTTGCCGGCGCCGACATCGCCCTGGAGCAGGCGCAGCATCCGGCGCGGCGCGGACAGATCGGCATCGATCTCGGCCAGCGCATCGCGTTGGGCTGCGGTCAGCTCGTGGCCGAAGCGGGCCAAGGCGGCCTTGCGCAAGCTGCCGTCACCGTTCAGCGCCCGGCCTGGCCGCGACCGCACCCGCCGGCGCAGCACCGCCAGCGCCACCTGGCCGGCTAGCAACTCGTCGTACGCAAGGCGCCGCGCCGGCTCCAGCCCAGGCAACTCGGTCGGCGTCTGCAGGGCGCGCAGGGCGTCGCCGAACCCCGGCCACTTCTCCCGCTTCAACAGGGCGGCGTCATGCCACTCGGCAAATTCCGGCACCCGCGACACCACTTCGGCCACCGGCTTGCGCAGATGATAGCCGAACAGCCCGGCGGTCAGCGGCCAGACCGGCTCGATCCCTGGCAACAGATCCGGCCGGTCCGCGGGCACGATGAACTCGGGATGCGGCATCTGCCGCCCGTCCCCCATCCGGCCCGACAGCAGCACCCGCCCGCCGACCACCAGCCGATTGGCGGGAAACCGGCTGAAGAACACCAGCTCGGCAAAGCCGGTGCCGTCGGTCACCCGCACCTTGGTCGGCTGGCGGCTGGTGCCGGGCGGCTCGATCCCCACCACCTCCACCTCCATCGTGGCGATCTCGCCCGGCACGGTCTTGCGGATGCTGCGGCGAACGCGCCGGTCCAGGTAGGAATCCGGCAAATGGAACAACAGCTCGATGACCCGCGTACCGCCGACCGCGCGCGCGATCAGCTTGGACAACGCCTCGCCCACCCCGCGCAGACTGGTCAGCGGCGCAAACAGCGGCGCGACGACGGCCGCCGGGGGATCGGTGCCGACCGGCTTAGCGGGGGGCGTTGCCAAGCCGCGCCTGTTCCATCTCGGCGACAATCGCCTGCGCCGCCGCCGCCGGATCCGGCTTGCCGATGACCGGCCGGCCCACCACCAGGTAATCCGCCCCGGCCACGATCGCCTCATAGGGCGTGGCCACCCGTTTCTGGTCATTGGCCGCATCGCCCTGCGGCCGCACGCCCGGCGTGGCGATCAACAACCCGGGCGCCCCGGCCGCCGCGCGCAGGCCGGTCGGGCTGTCCTGCGGCGAGGCGATGATGCCATGGCAGCCAGCCTCGGCGGCCTGGCGCGCCCGCAGCGCCACCAGCTCGGACACCCCCATGCGATAGCCGATGACGCCGAGATCGGCATCGTCCAGGCTGGTCAGCACGGTGACCCCGAACACCATCATCGCGCTGCCCGCCGCCCCGCGCATCGCAGCCCGCATCACCTCGGGCTCGGCATGCACGGTCAACAGATCCACCCCGCGCTCGGCCGCCCGTGCGGCGCCGATCTCCACCGTCTGGCCGATATCATGCAGCTTGGCGTCCAGGAACAGCCGCTTGCCCGCCGCCTTGATGTCCATCAGCAACCCGTCGGCCCCCGGCGAATACAGTAGCCAGTAGCCCACCTTGTAGAACCCCGCGGCATCGCCGATCCGCTGCACCATGGCGCGCGCCTCGGCAATCGTCGGCACATCCAGCGCCACGATCAGCCGATCGGCCATGTTCGTCGGCACGGGACGGTCAGCTTGGGGCATCCGGCGGGACTCCATGGGCGGAGAGGGGCTTGTACGGGCTGCGGCGCTGGTCCAGCAACCCGCGATTGCACGCTTCGCATGCGTCCAGAGCGGATTCCACCACCAAACGGGGCTGTAACACGGCGCGCGAGGGCGTATGGAACCGCCATGACCATTGACGACTCCACGGGCAAAGCTTCCCCCGCGACCGAGCACCGCCGCCGTCGCCTGTTGTTCCGCGCCACCCATCGCGGCACCAAGGAGAACGACATCATCATTGGCGGCTATGTCGCATCCCGCCTTGCCGCCCTGACCGATGCCGAGATGGACGCGCTGGAAGTGGTGATGGAGCTGCCCGACACCGACCTGACCGACTGGTTCACGGGCCGCGCGCCGATCCCCGCCGAGGATGACAGCCCGATGCTGCGCGCCATCCTCGCCTACGTCACCGCGGGCGGGGGCCATCGCACGTGACCACCACCATCCATGGCGCGCCCGAAGGCTGGGATGCCGTCCTGCTCGCCCGCCGCGGTGCTGAACACAAAGGCCCGCTGCTCCACATCGCCCGAGACGACGCCCGCATGGCCCGCCTGGCCGAGGCGCTGGCCTTCTTCGCCCCGGACGCCGAGGTGCTGCGCTTCCCGGCCTGGGACTGCCTGCCATACGACCGCGTCTCGCCGAACCCGGAACTGGTCAGCGAGCGCATCGCCACCCTCTCGCGCCTGCTCGAACCCGCACAGGGCCCGCGCATCGTCCTGACCACAGTCAACGCCCTGGTCCAGCGCGTGCCGCCGCGCCACGCCTTCCATGGCGGCAGCCGGGTGCTGAAAATCGGCGACCGGGTGAAGCCCGAGGAACTCGCCCGCTTCCTGGAGGCCAACGGCTATGGCCGCGCCGCAACCGTCATGGAGCCGGGCGAATTCGCCGTCCGCGGCGGCATCATGGACATCTTCCCCGCCGGCGTGCCCGAGCCGCTGCGCCTGGACATGTTCGGCGACGACATCGAGAGCATCCGCAACTTCGACCCCTCCACCCAGCGCAGCGCGGACAAGGTCGACCAACTGGTCTTGCGCCCGGTCTCCGAGGTCTTCCTCGACAAGGACAGCGTCGCCTGCTTCCGCACCGCCTGGCGCGAGCTGTTCGGCCAGGCCGCCGCCACCGACCCGCTCTATCTCTCGGTCTCCGACGGCCGCCGCCATCCCGGCATGGAGCACTGGGTGCCGCTGTTCCACGAGAGCATGGAAACCCTGCTGGACTACCTGCCCGGCGCCTCGGCCAGCATCGATAGCCAGGGCGACGAGGTGCTGACCGCAAGGCTGGAAATGGTCGCCGACCATTACGCCGCCCGGCGCAGCGTCCCGCGCGATGGCGAAGTGCCGTACCGCCCGCTGCCCGCCGCCAAGCTCTACCTCGACCGCGACGCCTGGGATGCCATTCTGGCCCGCGGCCCGTTCTTCGCGTTCAGCCCGTACCGCCGCCCCGACGGTGCCGAGGGTCCCGATGCCGGCGGCCGCCCGTCGCCGATCTTCGCCCAAACCGGGGGTGGGCCCGGGATCAGCGTGTTCGACCAGCTGCAAGCCCAGGCCAATCGCTGGACCACGGACGGCACAAGCGTGGTGATTGCCGCCTGGACCCGGGGCTCGCGCGAACGCCTCACCAATTTGTTGCGCGAACACGGCTTCACGGCCGACACCGCCGAGGGCTGGGACGAGGTCCGCAAGCTGCCGCGCGGCACCGTCGGCCTGATCACGCTGGGCCTCGAACGCGGCTTCATCGCCGAGCGCGTGGCGATCATCAGCGAACAGGACCTGCTGGGCGAGCGCATCTCCCGCCCGCCGCGCCGCCGCAAGCGCGCCGACCAGTTCATCGCCGAGGCGACCGAAATCGCCGCCGGCGACCTGGTGGTGCACCAGGACCACGGCATCGGCCGCTATGACGGGCTCGTCACCCTGTCGGTGAACGACGCCCCGCATGACTGCCTGCGCCTGCTCTACGATGGCGGCGACAAGCTGTTTCTGCCGGTCGAGAACATCGAGATGCTGTCGCGCTTCGGCAGCGAGACCGCCGGGGCCAGCCTGGACAAGCTCGGCGGCGTCTCCTGGCAGGCGCGCAAGGCAAAGATGAAGTTGCGCATTCGCGACATCGCCGGCGAGCTGATCCGCATCGCCGCCGCCCGCCAGATGCGCGAGGCCGATGCGATGATGCCGCAGGAAGGGGCGTGGGACGAATTCTGCGCCCGCTTCCCCTTCGCCGAGACCGAGGACCAGTCGCGCGCCATCGACGACGTGCTGGAGGATCTGGCCAGCGGCCGGCCGATGGACCGGCTGATCTGCGGTGATGTCGGCTTCGGCAAGACCGAGGTCGCCCTGCGCGCCGCCTTCGTCGCCGCCATGGCCGGCAGCCAGGTTGCCGTGGTGGTGCCCACGACCCTGCTGTCGCGCCAGCATTTCCGCACCTTCACCGCCCGCTTCGCCGACCTCCCCATCAAGATCGGCCAGCTTTCGCGCATGGTCACCGCCAAGGAGGCCGCCGAGGTCCGGGCGGGCGTTGCCGACGGCACCGTCAACATCGTCATCGGCACTCATGCGCTGCTCGCCAAGTCCGTCACCTTCAACAGCCTCGGCCTGCTGATCGTCGATGAGGAGCAGCATTTCGGCGTCACTCACAAGGAGAAGCTCAAGGCGATCAAGGAGGATGTCCATGTCCTCACCCTGACCGCCACCCCGATCCCGCGCACCCTGCAACTGGCACTCACCGGCGTGCGCGAGATGAGCCTGATCGCCACCCCGCCGGTGGATCGCCTCGCCGTGCGCACTTTCATCATGCCCTTCGACGGGGTGGTGATCCGTGAGGCGCTGCAACGCGAACGTTTTCGCGGTGGCCAGGTGTTCTGCGTGGTCCCCAAGATCGAGGACCTCGACCGCATGGCCACCCGCCTGCGCGAGATCGTGCCAGAGGCGCGGATGATCCAGGCCCATGGCCGCCTCGCCCCCACCGAACTCGAACGCGTCATGACCGAGTTCGGCGACGGCAAACACGACATCCTGCTGTCCACCAACATCGTCGAATCCGGGCTCGACATGCCGGCGGTGAACACGCTGGTGATCCACCGGGCCGATAATTTCGGCCTGGGCCAGCTCTATCAGCTGCGCGGCCGCGTCGGGCGCGGCAAGCAGCGCGGCTAC
>CAXNGD010000159.1:0-6310 GCA_964201575.1 Acetobacterales bacterium
CGCCACCGACAACCTGCCCAACTACCTTAGCTGGCGACGAACCATCGAAGCGTTCGCAAACGCCGCCTCCCCAGAGGCATGGATCAGGGCAGCAGCAGGCTTGGGGCCGTATCAACAGAGTTCAACATAAGAGCGAAAAACTTTCATCCATTGAGGGGGTGCGATGCGGTTGTTCGGGGTTGTGCTGGCGGGTTTGTTGTTGGCTGCACCGGCAATGACGCAGGAGCGGGCGCGTGGCGCCCCGGCGGATCGCTGCCTGGTGCCGGCGGTGCGCAGCCTGTTTCCCGAGCCGGCGTCCTATGTCTATCCGGAGCTGGCCGCCAAGTCGCTGCGGCTGGGCGAGGGGGCTGGGCGGGTGCAATGGCTGGCGGCGAGCTGGTTCGGGCCGATGCAGGGGCGGCTGTTCGCGCTGGATTGAGGCGGCAAGCTGCTGGGGCGGTTGGAGGAGGCGGGATTCATGCGCCAGTTCAAGGCCGGACCGGTGATCGAGGGGGTGGGGCCGACGGTGCTGCTGGAGGCCACCACCAGCACCGGGACCGGGTTTCGCGAGGACATGGTGCGGGTGGTCGGGCTGGTGGACGGGGCGGTCAAGGTGCTGTGGGAGCATACGTCGCTGAAGACGGACGCGGGCTCGCCGGCGACGGCGTACGAGGAGAAGTGGACCTGGAAATTCACGCCCGATGGCACACGGGTGGCGGTGACGGGCGCCAAGACCCAGGCGGGTATGCGGTCCAAGGTGGTGCTGGCCAAGGCGGCGTTCTGCTGGGATGCTGGACGGGGGGTGTTCGCGGGCTGCCGGTAGCGGGGCGGGCGTAACGGTATCGGCCCTTGGTGGGTCCACCTGTCAAAGCCCCCGCTCTGGGTGGGAGGCGGGGATGCGGCGGGACGGCGATGAACGGGATTTTGGGGTTTCTGGGGCGGCGTCTGGCGAAATACCTGTCCAAGCAGTTGCATGAGCACGGCAGCAGCCCGGCCACGCCGCCGGAACGGCTGCTGGCGAGCCTGATGCCAGGCGATGTGCTGCTGGTGGAGGGGCATTCGCGCATTTCGACCGCGATCAAGTACCTGACGCAATCCACCTGGTCGCATGCGGCACTTTATGTCGGGCCGCGCGCGCCGGGGGTTTTGCAGGGCGAGGATCACTGCTTTGTCGAGGCGGACCTGGCCAGCGGGGTGCGCAGCGTGGCCGTTGGGGAGTTCGACGGGTTCCATACCCGGATCTGCCGCCCGGTGGGGCTGAACGAGAGCGAGCGCGAGGCGGTGGCGACGCATGTGATCGGGTGGATCGGGCATCGCTATGACCTGCGCAACGTGATCGACCTGGCGCGCTACCTTATGCCGACGCCGCCGGTGCCGGGGCGGCTGCGGCGGCGGATGATCAGCCTGGGCAGCGGCGACCCGACGCGGGCGATCTGCTCCACCCTGATCGCCCAGGCCTTCGAGGCGATCCGCTATCCCGTGCTGCCGGGCGTGGCCTACGAGCCCGCGGCGACCGAGGATTGCCCGTTCTGTGTCCAGGAGGTGCTGGCGATCCGGCAACACTCGCTGTACGCGCCGCAGGATTTCGATGTGTCGCCGTATTTTCATCTGGTGAAGCCGACGATTGCGGGGGGGGTCGATTTCCGGGCGCTGGCTTGGCAGGAGGTTTGAAGGAAGACTTCTTTTTGTGAACAAAAAGAAGCAAAAAAGCTTTATCCACAAGCAAAGGGACAAAAGTTTTTTGGTTCTTTTTTCCAAAAAAAACGCGCTTTCTTTCTACCCTAGATCCGGCATCGGAAACGGCTGCGCCATCTCGATCGCCCGCGCGCCGCGCAGGACGAGGTCGTCGCGGTAGAGCCCGGCGGCGAGTTGGATGGAGCGCGGCAGGCCGTTGGCGGCGAAGCCCATGGGGACCGAGATGGCCGGCTGGCGGGTCAGGTTGGCCGCGGCGGTCCAGGGGGCCCAGCTGGTCCACAGCGCCTCGACCGGGTTCACCGTGGGGGCGTCGGCCAAGGGCGGCGGGTTGGCGACGACGGGGGAGAGGACGAGGTCGTATTTGCGGGTGAAGCGGGCCATGGCGTGGGCGGCCTGGATGCGGGCGGTCTCGAACTCCATGAAGGCTTCGGCCGACAATCCCGTGTTGGCGGCAGCGACTTCGAGCAGGCCGGGGTCCAGCATGTGGCGGCGGGTTTCGGGGAAGGAATGCACCAGGCGGGTCAGGGCGACGCCCCAGACCTTGGAGAAGATGGCCCGGGTGTCGGGCAGGCCCGGGTCAGCCTCCTCCACCTCGGCGCCCAGTTCGGTCATCAACTGGGCGGCCTGTTCGACGGCGGCGATGCCTTCCCAGTCCACCGGGGCGTCGAAGCCCGGCTGGCGCAGGACGGCGATTTTCAGGCCGGCGATGCCGTTTTCGATGGTGTCGCGCCAGTCGCGTGCCCCTGGAGACGTGGTGTCGTCGGGCAGGCAATAGGGGTCGCGCAAATCGTGGCGCGCCAGGACGTTCAGCATGAGGGCGCAGTCGCGCACCGTGCGGGTCATCGGGCCGGCGACCGCGACCGCGGCGAAGGCACCCAGCGGCCATTGCGGGACGCGCCCGAAGCTGGGCTTGAGGCCGACCACGCCGCACCAGGCGGCGGGGATGCGGATCGAGCCACCGGCATCGGTGCCGATATGCAGCGGGCCGAAGCCGGCGGCGGCCGCCGCGCCGGCGCCCGAACTGGAGCCGCCAGGGGTATGGTGAAAATTCCACGGGTTGCGGGTGATGCCGTGCAGCGGGCAGTCGCCGGGGGATTTCCAGCCGAACTCGGTGGTGGTGGTCTTGCCGATGATGACGGCGCCTGCGCTGCGCAGCGCCATGGTCATCGGCGCATCCTCGGCGGCGGCGGCGGTGTCGGACAGGCGCGAGCCGCGGCGGGTGGGCAGGCCGGCGACGTCGATCAGGTCCTTGATGGTGACCGGCACGCCGTCCAGCGGTCCAATCGGGCGGCCGGCGCGCCAGCGGGCGGCGCTGGCGCCGGCTTCGGCCAGGGAGGCGGGGTTCATCACCGCGAAGGCGTTGATCGCCGGATTCAGCCGGGCGACGCGCTCGGTGATCGCCTGGAGCGCCTCGACCGGGGACAGCTCGGTGCGGGCATAGGCGGCGAGCAGGGCTTCGGCGGTCATCAGGGCGGGGTCTGACATCGGGGCATCCTGTCGATTGCGGCGCGGCAAGGCGGAAGGCAGCATAGGCGAGCCTGACGATGAAGGAAGCCCGCATGAGCGACGAGATCCCGGGAAGTCCGTATGGCGAGCCGTGGCAGTGGCCGGAGCAGGTCTGGCGGCCGATCGTGGAACGGGTGCGGGCGGGGCGCAGCATGGCGCCGCGAAGCTGGCCGGGGCAGGCGCGCTGTGCCGTGGCGCTCAGCTTCAATGCCGGGCACGAAGCGGTGCCGCTGGGCGAGGGCGACGAGGGCCCGATGCGGATGAGCCAGGGCGAGTTCGGCGCGCAGCGCGGCATGGCGCGCATCCGCACGCTGTTGCAGCGCGAGGCGATCCCGGCGACCTTCTTCTATCCCGCGGTGTCCGCCCTGTTGCACAAGGACGAGGTGCGCGGGGTGGCACAGGACGGGCATGAGATCGGCATCCACTCCTGGATCCATGAGCGCCGTGCCCTGTTGCCGTTCGAGGCCGAGCGCGATCTTTCGCTGCGCGCGGCCGAGGCGCTGGACGGGCTGGCGGGCCGGCCCTGTGTGGGGATTCGGGTGGCGGGGCGGGATTTCTCGGCCAACACGATGGTGATCATCCGCGAGATGGCGCTGTTGTACGACAGTTCGTTGATGGCCGATGATGATCCCTATGAGCTGTTGGCCGACAATGATCCGACCGGGGTGGTTGAGGTGCCGGCGGAGTGGATTCGCGACGACTCGGCCTATTTCGACATGCAGCGCTTCGGCACGCTGCGGCCGCATACCTCGCCGAGCGCGGTGGACGGGATCTTCCGCGCCGAGTTCGATGGTGCGCATGCCGAGGGCGGGCTGTTCCAGCTCACCCTGCACCCCCATGTGATTGGGCACCGCTCGCGCGTGGCGATGCTGGAGCGGCTGATCCGCCATATCAAGGCGCGCGGCGGGGTCTGGTTCGGCACGCATGCGCAGGTGGCGCGCTGGTGCCTGGAGCATGGGGAATAGGGAGGAGCGATTGATGAAGGGCTTGTGGCGATGAAGGCATGGGCGCTGCGCAACCCGATGATGGCGCGGGTGCTGTTGCGGCTGGGGTTCCGGATGGGGGTGGCGCTGGCGGTGGTGATTCCGCTGATGCCGATGATGGAGCGCTATGGGGTCTCGCCGAATATCGCGGCGATCACCGCGGTGGTGGTGGGGCTGATCGTGGGGGCCAGGCTGGCCGAGCGGGTGGCGGTGATGTGGGGTTTGCCCGAGGATACAAAGTGAGGGGGGACACGAAATGAGAGGGGAGACGAAATGAGCGCGGTGGTGATTGCGGCCGCACAGGCGGCGGCACGGGCGGCAATGGACGGGTTCATGGCGGCGTTCAATGCCCGCGACCTCGACGCGCTGCGCAGCACCTGGTTCCACTTCCCGCATGTGCGTTTTCACAGCGGCAAGGTGACGGTCTGGCCGACGGCGGCGGAGTACAGCGACGGCTCGGTGCAGCAGCATCGCGCGGCGGTGGCCGAGCAGTGGGATGGCTGGGCGCGCACGGCCTGGGACTATGTCGAGGCGGTGGATGGCGGGACGGAGAAGGTGCATTTCCGGGTGCAGTTCACCCGCTATCGCGGCGACGGCTCGGTGATCGGCAGCTACAAGTCGCTGTATATCGTGACGTTCCAGCACGGGCGCTGGGGGATCCAGGCCAGGTCGAGCTGGGCGGGGTAGGGGCGGATCTCCGGCGGAGAATCGACGCGCGGCGCCGGCCATGGTACTGGGAATGCACCGAAGTGCCGCTTCGTCGGGAGGTTTGAATGAGCGTTGAGATGTTGCCGGCCGCGCTGCGCCAGCCCGCCATTGGCGACGGCAGTTTCCCCGCCGGCACGCCGATTGCGGTGCCCAGCGGTGACGGGGCGCCGACAGAGGTGATGGTCGAGGCGCTGGTGCGCGGCGACCGCGTGTTGACCCTGGCCGGGCCGGTGACGGCGCGGCATGTGACGGTGACGCGGGTGGAGCCGCCGGCGATCGGGCCGGATGCGCCGCTGCGGCCGCGGCTGATCCCGGTTCGGGTGGCGGCCGGTGCGTTCGGCGAGGGACAGCCGGTGGCCGAGCTGGTGCTGCCGCCGGAGCAGATGGTGCATGTGCTGGATGCCGGGCTGCCGCAGGGGGCGTTGGTGCCGCTGGGTGGGCTGGTCAACGGCTCCACCATCCGGCGCGAACCGGCCAGTGCGGCGGTGAACTGGGTGCGGGTGGAGCTGGACCGGCCAGGGGTGGTGATTGCCGCCGGGCTTCTGGTGGCCGCACGGCATGACCCCAGCGCGCCGCCCGCGGCGGCGTTCCTGCCGCCAGGGCCGGCGATGGCGGCGCTGCGCCTGCGGCTGTCGCGGATGGCGGCACCGGTTGCGGCGCCGTCTCCCGCCCCGGTAGCGGTCGCGGAGACGGTGCTCCAGATCGCGGAGGTTGCGCCGGCTGCGGCGGAGGTCGTGCCTCAGATCGATGTTGAGGTGGCGGTGGTGGCCGTAGCTGTGCCGGAGCCGGTGGCCGAGCCGGTGGCCGAGGTGGTGCCCGAGGTGGCGCCCGAGGTGGCGCCAGTTGCGGCGCAGCCGGTGTTGCAGGTGATGGTGCAGGGCAAGGCGCTGGCGCTGTTGGAGGAGAGCACCGAGGCCACGTGGCATTATTGGCTGCCGGAGGGGGCGATCGTGGCGCGGCTGGTGTCGCCGAGCGGCCTGCCGGCGAATACCACGGAGGTCGAGCGTGGCCGGGCGCGGCGCTTCGGCGTGGCGGTGCGGTCGATCCTGTTGGACGATGCGCCGCTGGCGCTGGACGGGCCGGCGATTGGCGATGGGTTCCACAATGTGGAGAAGGCCGGCAGCGAGTCGTGGCGCTGGACCAATGGCGAGGGGATCGTCCACCTGCCGCCGAGTTCGGCGCGGCGGCGGATGACGGTGCTGATCACCGACTGGCACCGGATGCTTCAGCCGGAGTGAAGCGGGCCGGGGGTGCGCGCCAGGGATAAGCCAAGCAAGTGCTTCTTTTTGGAAAAAGAAGGGCGGATTCAAGTTTGGGAGCGAACGTCGCCGGGGGGCGTGTTTCCTGCCGCGGCTGCGGCAGCGAGAAGACTGGCAAATTGCTCGCCTGGAGTGGCGTAGTCGAGCGTTTTCCTGGGACGGTCGTTGAGGCTGGCGGCC
>CAXNGD010000160.1:0-6307 GCA_964201575.1 Acetobacterales bacterium
CAACTGGTTCCAACTCGCCACACTCAACCCAAACCCCAACAGCCGAGCCTGTCTCAGCGCAGCTCTCGGGCATAATCAGGCCGGAATAGCCCATGCATAGAGAGTGAGAACAGAGCCAAGTTTTTTGGTTCTTTTTTTCAAAAAAGAACATCCTTCCTTGCCCTGGCTCCCCGCGCCCAGCCGCATGTCGCCGCTTGCGCCCGCGCCGACAGGGGGTAACATCATCGCAATGCTTGAACCGTCCAATCTCACCGAGCTTGCCGCAACCGCGCTGACCCAGCTGCGCCAGGCGCTGCGCAGTCCCGATGGTGCTCCGCTGGAGCGCGACGCCGCCCTGGCCGTGCTGCGCCGCCATCTCGGCCGCATCCAGCTGATGATGCGCGAGAGCTTCGAGGAAAGCCGCATCCAGGGCCGCGCCGCGGCCGGCGCGTTGAGCCAGCTGACCGACACGCTGGTGGTGGCGCTGCACGAACACGCGCTGGCGGTGACCCAGGCCCGGCCCGGCCGGCTGTGCCTGGCCGCGACCGGCGGCTATGGCCGCGCCGTGCTGGCGCCGTTCAGCGATATCGACCTGCTGTTCCTGACCCCCGGCGACGCGCCGAAGGACGCCCAGGCCGCCGTGGAGTTCATGCTTTACGTGCTGTGGGATCTCGGCCTCAAGGTGGGCCATGCCACCCGCTCGATCGAGGATTGCCTGCGCGAGGCGCGTGGCGACATCACCGTGCGCACCTCGCTGCTCGACGCCCGCCACATCGCCGGCGACGCCCGCGTGTTCGCCGAATTCCAGGACGCCTTCCGCGCCGCCTGCCTCGACGCCGGCGTCGGCACGTTCATCGCCGCCAAACAGGCCGAGCGCGATGCCCGCCACCGGCGCTACGGCGATTCGCCCTTCGTGGTGGAACCCAACGTGAAGGAGGGGCGCGGCGGCCTGCGCGACCTGCAGACGCTTTACTGGATCAACCGCTACATCTATCCCGAGACCACCTTCGAGCGCCTGGTCGGCGCCGCCGCCACGCCCGGCAGCGTGATCATGACGGCGGATGAACTGCGCCACATGCGCCGCTCCTGGGACTTCCTGTGGACGCTGCGCTTCCACCTGCATTACGTCGCCGGCCGGGCCGAGGACCGGCTGACTTTCGATCTCCAGCCGGTGATCGGCGCGCGCATGGGCTACACGCGCCACGGCCGCCAGGACGGGGTCGAGCGCTTCATGCGCCACTTCTTTCTGACCGCGCGCGAGGTGATCCGCCTGACCCGGGTGCTGGAGCCCGCGCTGGTCCGCGCCGCCCTCGGCCCGCCGGCCACTGCGCGCCAGGCCGATGCCAAGCTGCTGGATGCCGGCTTCGTGCTGGCCGACGGCAAGCTGTTGCCGGTTTCCGGACGGGAGTTCGACAAGGAGCCGCTGCAGATGCTGCGCTGCCTGCAGGTGGCCCGCGACCGCAACCTGACGCTGCACCCGCTGGCGCTGCGCCAGCTGATCCGCAACGAGCGGCGGGCGCAGGGGCTGCGCGACAATCCGGAAGCGGCGGCGATTTTCCTCGATCTGCTGTGCGGGCGCGATAGCGAGCACAACCGGGCCGACGGGGCACAATGGCTGTCGATCATGAACGAGAGCGGCATCATCGGCCGGCTGTTGCCCGATTGGGCGCGCATCGTGGGGCAGATGCAGTTCGACACCTATCATGTGTTTACCGTGGACGAGCACACGATCGAGGCGGTGCGGATCCTCAATACGCTGGAGCGCGGCGAGCTGGCGCAGATTGCCCCGGTGGCGAGCGGGCTGGTGGATCACTTGCAGAGCCGGCGGGCGCTGTATGTGGCGATGCTGCTGCATGATATCGCCAAGGGGCGGGGCGGGGATCATTCGGAGCTGGGCGCCGAGGTGGCGTTGCAGGTGGGGCCGGCGCTGGGGCTGTCGGCCGAGGAGACCGAGATGGTCTCATGGCTGGTGCTGCATCACCTGTTGCTGAGCCAGAGCGCGTTCAAGCGGGACATCGACGATCCGAAGACGATCCTCGACCTGGCGGAGACGATCCAGTCGCCGGAGCGGCTGCGGCTGCTGCTGGTGCTGACGGTGGCGGATATGCGGGCGGTTTCGTCCAAGGTGTGGAACGGCTGGAAGGCGACGTTGCTGCGCGAGCTGTATGCGCGGGTGGCCGAGGTGCTGGCCGGCGGGTTGTCGACGGCCGAGCGCGATGTGCGGGTGCAGCGCGCCAAGCAGGCGGCGGGGCTGTTGCTGTCGGATTGGCCGGCGGACGCGGTGGAGACCTTCCACGCGCTGGGCTATGGCGGGTATTGGCTGTCGTTCGACCCGGAGACCCATGCGCGCCATGCCCGAATGATCCGTGCTGCGGAGGCGCGGCAGGCGCCGTTGACAGTGGATACCCAGCCCTTGCCGGCGCGGGCGGTGACCGAGGTCACGGTCTATGCCGCCGACCATGCCGGGCTGTTCAGCCGGATTGCCGGGGCGCTGGCGGTGGCCGGGGCGTCGATTGTCGATGCACGCATCCATACCCTGACCAACGGGATGGCGCTGGACACGTTCTGGATCCAGGACGCGGCTGGCGGGGTGTTCGATGCGCCGCATCGGCTGGCGCGGCTGTCGGTGTTGATCGAACAGGCGCTGTCCGGGCGGTTGAAGCTGGTGGCCGAGATCCGCCGGGCCAATAAGGCGGTGCTGGGCCAGCGGCTGCGGGCCATTCATGTGCCGCCGCGGGTGGTGATCGACAACCGGGCTTCGAACACCCACACGGTGGTGGAGGTGAATGGGCGCGACCGGTCCGGGCTGTTGCACGATGTCACCGCGGCGATCAGCGAACAGGGGTTGCAGATTGCCTCGGCGCATGTGAGCACGTACGGCCAGCGGGCGGTGGATGTGTTCTATGTCAAGGACGTGTTCGGGCTGAAGGTGGAGAATGAGCGCCGGCTGAATCAGCTGCGCGAGGCGATCCTGGTGGCGCTGGCAAGCCCGGACGAGGTGGTGGCGGTGCCGCCGGATCCGGTGCGGCCGGACCGCAAACGGCGACGGGCGGCGGCTGGCGGGTAATGACCCCGTAGCAACTGCTGTGCATGAGGGCGGCATGTGCAGGTTCGGAACGGTCAAGTCTCTGATGGCGGTGGCCCTGGTGCTGCCCTGGGTGGCGATGTCCGGTGCGGCGCATGGCCAGGCGAGCCGGCAGCCCGCGGATGATGGGCGTGGCGCGCCGTTGTCGTTGCAGTCGCAGCTCGGCGCCATTCCGCTGGTCACGCCGCGCGGCGGGGTGCGGGCGGTGGTTGAGCGGGTGGTGCGGATCACCCAGCTTGAGGGCCGCGATATCATCGGCGAGCCGCGGATGATCAGCTGTCCGCTGACCGGGTGCCAGCAGGTGATCAGCCTGGTGGTGGACAACGCGGTGCAGAACTTCCAGCTCGAACTCCAGTTCGTCGGCCACGGCACCTATGTGGCGCTGCAATCGCGTTCGGCGGCGATTGCCCAGGTGGTGGATTTCCGCCAGGGCAAGGCCGGGCCGGTGTTCTTTCGCGGAACGCCGGACACCAGCTCACAGGGGACGCTGAGCTTCGTGGCGGTGCCGGCGACCTCGCTGCGCCGGCTGGACGCCTGGGTGGACGGGCGGCCAGTGGATGGACGCACGGTGGCCAGCGGCAATGTGTACAATCGCAAACAGTCGCCGGACATCGTGCTGCGGGTGCTGGTGGAGCGGGCGAAAGAGAAGTAGCGGGATCAGTGCCCGGCATTCTCCCCGGAGAAGTCAGGTGCTTCGAGGCCCGAGGCTTCGAGCTGGGCGACCAGGGCGGATTTGAGGCGTTCCAGGCCGGGCTCGGTGCCCGCTTCGCAGCGGGCGACCAGGACGGCCTGGGTGTTTGACGCACGCAGGAGCCACCAGCCATCCGCGGTGTTCACGCGCACGCCGTCGATGTCGGACATTTTGGCGCCGGCGCTGCGCAGGCGGGCGGCGACTTCCTGGATGACTTCGAACTTGCGGTGGTCGTCGCAGTTGAAGCGGAGCTCGGGGGTGTTGACCACCTGGGGCAGGTTGGCGCGGGTGGTGGAGAGTTTTTCGCTGCTGCGGGCGAGGATGCCGAGCAGGCGAATGGCGGCATAGAGCGCGTCGTCGAAGCCGTACCAGTGGTCGTTGAAGAAGATGTGGCCGCTCATCTCGCCGGCGAGCGGGCAGTTGGTTTCGGCCATGCGGGCTTTTATGAGCGAGTGGCCGGTTTTCCACATCTCCGGCTTGCCGCCGGCGCGGGCGATTTCGTCGAACAGGACCTGGCTGGCTTTCACGTCGGCGATGATGTTGGCGCCGGGGTGCTTCTTCAGCACGTCGCGGGCGAGGACGACCAGGAGCTGGTCGCCGAACATCATGGTCCCGCCATCGTCGACCACGCCGATGCGGTCGGCGTCGCCGTCAAAGGCGATACCCAGATCGGCCTTCTGTCGGGCGACTTCGGCGACCAGGGATTCGAGATTCTTCGGGACGGTGGGGTCCGGATGGTGGTTGGGGAACTTGCCGTCGATTTCGGGGAAGAGGACGGTGTGGGTGCCGGGCAGGTGCTTGATCAGGCGCATCAGGACGTCGCCGGCAGCGCCGTTGCCGTTGTCCCAGACGATTTTGAGCTGGCGGTCGCCGCCGTCCCAGTCCTTGGCGAGGCGGGCGATGTAGTCCTCGGAGATGTCGATGCTGCGGTCGGAGCCCTTGGCTTCCGGCACGACGTCGCCGGCGGCGGCCATCTGGCCGATCTGCTGGATCTGCTTGCCGAAGAACGGCTTGCCGGCGAGCATCATCTTGAAGCCGTTATAGTCCGGCGTGTTGTGGCTGCCGGTCAGCATGATGGCGCCGCCGGTCTTGAGCACGGTCGAGGCATAATAGAGCATGGGGGTGGGGCCGGGGCCGATGCGGACGACCTCCATGCCGCTGGCCTTGAGGCCGCGGACCAGCTCGGTTTCCAGCGCGGGGGAGGAGAGGCGGCCGTCATAGCCGACGGCGACCACCGTGCCGCCGGCGCGCGCCACGATGCTGCCGAAGCAGCGGCCGATGGCGAAGGCGTCCGCGCCGTGCAGGGTTTTGCCGACGATGCCGCGGATGTCGTATTCGCGCAGGACGGTGGGGTCGAAATTGTGCATTCGGTGGGCTCCGGGAGGGAAGAAGCAGGCAAGGAAAGCGTGGATCCTTCGCTGCGCTCAGGACTAAAGGTTTTTTGGTTCTTTTTTCAAAAAAGAACGCGCTTGCTTCCTTTTATAGGTCTGCGCAGTAGGTCTTGAGGAATTCCTTCACCGCGTCGGCCATGTCCGGGCGTTGCAGGGCGAAGGCGATCTGGGCTTCGAGGAAGCCGATCTTGTCGCCGCAATCAAAGCGGCGGCCTTCGTAGCGCAGGCCGTGGAAGGGGACCTGGCCGATCATCTTGGCCATGGCGTCGGTGAGCTGGACCTCGTTGCCGGCGCCGCGCTCCATCTTGGAGAGGTGCTGGATGACCTGGGGCAGCAGGACGTAGCGGCCGATGATCGAGAGGTTGGAGGGGGCGTCTTCGGGCTTGGGCTTTTCGACCAGGCCTTTGACTTCGGCCAGGCGGCCGTTATCGGCGCCGATGTCCAGGATGCCGTAGCGGTTGGTCTGGTCGCGGGGGACTTCGGTGACGGCGACGACGCAGCCGCCGGTTTCGTAATAGGCGTTGGCGAGCTGCATGGTGCAGGGGGTCTGGGAGAGGACGAGATCGTCGGGCAGGAGGATGGCGAAGGGGTCGTCGCCGATGAAGGCGCGGGCGCACCAGATGGCGTGGCCGAGGCCGAGGGGTTCCTGCTGGCGGACGGTGACCATGGCGCCGGGGGGGAGCTGCCATTCGCGGAGGTTTCGGAGATCGGCTTCCTTGCCGCGCTGGCGCAGGGTGGCTTCGAGCTCGAAGGCGATGTCGAAATGCTCGACGATGGCGGTCTTGCCGCGGCCGGTGACCAGGCAGAACTGCTCGATGCCGGCGGCGCGGGCTTCCTCGACGGCGTATTGGATCAAGGGCTTGTCGACAACGGGGAGCATTTCCTTGGCCATCGCCTTGGTGGCGGGGAGGAAACGCGTGCCGAGACCGGCCACGGGGAGGACGGCCTTGCGGAGCGGCTTGGTCACGGCGGGGAGGCCCTTTCGAGTGGCGTGCGGGGGCGTGATGGCATGAGGTGTTGGCGGGATTGTGGCAAGGTGGGGTTAATGTTGCGATATAGGAATAAAATAGTTGTGCGTCGACGAAGTGTCTCAGGTGTCTAATTTTTTCCATGCGCGGGCGGCGGCGCGGATATTGGCCGGGAGGGGGTGGGCGAGGGGCG
>CAXNGD010000161.1:0-6275 GCA_964201575.1 Acetobacterales bacterium
ATTTGCAGTCCGCTGCATCACCACTCTGCCACCGGACCCCAGCGGGCGATGCGGCGGTTATTGGCCGCGAGTGCCTTGCCGGTCAAGGGGGCGGGAGTCCCGGGTGGGCGATGCCGGGTGGGCAGCTTTGCGCCTTTGGCCGCGCGCACCTATAAGACGCTCCTTCATGTGAGCCCGGATGCCATCGATGCCGAATTCCGCGATCGACTTCACCGCTGCCCGCACATTGATGGTGGATGGGCAGGTGCGGCCCAACAAGGTGACGGATCCGCGGGTGCTGGCAGCGATGCGCAGCCTGCCGCGCGAGCGCTTCGTGCCGGTGGATCGCACCGCACTTGCCTATTGCGACGAGGACGTGCCGCTGGGCAATGGCCGCTTCCTGGTGGAGCCGATGGTGATTGCCCGCCTGGTGCAGATCGCCGCGGTGCAGGACGGTGATCGGGCGCTGGTGGTGGGATCGGGCAGCGGCTATGGGGCGGCGTTGCTGGCGGCTTGTGGTGCCACGGTCATCGCGCTGGAGCAGGATGGCGCGCTCATCGCCCTGGCGCGCGCGGTGCTGCCGGGCGTGGCCGGCGGGGTCAGCCTGGTCGAGGGCCCGCTGGCGGAGGGTTGGAAGCAGGGCGGACCCTATGGCGTGATCCTGATCGAGGGGGCGGTGCCGGAGATACCGCCTGCCGTGCTGGACCAGCTGCGCGGCGATGGCGGCCGGCTGGTCACCGTGATCAAGCGCGGCGCGCGGGTGGGCCAGGCGGTGCTGTGCAGCCGCGCCGGCGGCGGACGCGTGGATCCGCACCCGGTATTCGACTGTGCGATCCCGGTGCTGCCGATGCTCAAGCCGGCGCCGGGCTTCGTTTTCTGACAGGCCAGGGCGGTCATGTGCGCAACGGCGTGGCGCATGGCGGTTTCCTGTGGCAAATTGTGCAGTGCATGATCCCTGGGGCACGATCCCCGGGGCATGATCCTCGGGCGTTGTGCCGGGATGGAACCAGTGCAGGAGCGGTTGTTGCATGGGTAACGGAGCAATGAACGGTCGACGGATCACCTTGCGAGCGGTTCTGGCCATGGGGGTTGCGATCGGCGTCGCGGCCGCAACGCCGGCGACGGCGCAGATCCGTTCGCTGAATGATGCGCTGGCGCTGTCCTATGCCACCAACCCGGCGCTGCTGGCCTCCCGCGCCCAGTTGCGCGCGGTGGACGAGAACGTGCCGCAGGCCCTGTCCGGCTGGCGGCCGCAGGTCACCATCACCGCCAATGCCGGCTACATCGACGGCACCAGCGTGCAGTATATCCGCCCGACCCCTTTCTCGCGCGGACGCACGACGGAAAGCAACGCGCTGCGCGGCAGCAACTCCGAGTCGCTGACCGTCAACCAGCCGCTGTTCCGCGGCGGGGCGACGCGCGCCAACACCAACCGGGCCGAGAACCAGGTGATGGCCCAGCGTGCCACCCTGATCGGTTCTGAGCAGACCGTGTTCTCCAATGCCGTCGAGGCTTATGTTCTGGTCATCCAGACCACCCAGGTCCTGGCCCTGCGCGTCAACAACCAGCAGGTCCTGACCCGCCAGCTCCAGGCCACGCAAGAGCGTTTCCGGGTGGGCGAGATCACCCGTACCGATGTGGCCCAGGCCGAGGCGGCGCTGGCTGGCGCGATCTCCGAACAGCAGGGCGCCGAGGGCGAACTCCAGGTTGCGCGCTCGCGTTTCCAGCAGGTGATCGGCGAGCCAGCGCCGGACCGGCTGTTGGAGCCGCAGCCGCTGCGGCTGCCGGTGCGCAACATGGACGAGGTGCGCGCGCTCGCCTCCAACAACAATCCCGCGGTGATCACGGCGATATTCAACGACGCCGCCGCGCGCGACAATTTCGACATCCAGTACGCCCGGCTGTTGCCCAACCTGAGCCTGCAGGGCTCGCTGTCGCGCAATGAGGACGTGCAGACCAAGGACCTGACCTCCAAGGTTGGCCAGATCCTGATGGTGCTGAGCATTCCGCTGTACCAGGGCGGCGGCGAATATGCCGCCATCCGCCAGGCCCGCCAGGCGCAGCAGCAGACCCGCCAGCAGGTGGACGATGCCCGCCGCCAGGCGATCCAGCAGGTGACCCAGGCGTGGAACACTTATGTCGTGGCCAAGTCCACGATCCAGAGCACTCGCGAGCAGATCCGCGCCAACGAGATCGCGCTGGAAGGGGTCCAGCGCGAGGCGATCGTCGGCAGCCGGACCACGCTGGATGTGCTGAACGAGGAGCAGCGGCTGCTGACCTCGCGCGTCAATCTGGTGCGCAACCTCGGCAGCCTGGTGACCGCGTCCTATTCGGTGGCGGCGGCTTCGGGGCGGCTGACGGCACGGGATCTTAACCTCAACGTGCCACTCTATGACGAAACCGCCTACTACAAGGCGGTACGGAACCGGCTGATCGGCACCGGTGACTATGCCACCGACCAGCCTGGCCGCTGACGCCGACGTGCGAGCCGGCCCGACCACCTTGTCCGCCCGCCATGTGCCCGGCATGGGGGCCGGCATCGGTGGCCGGACAATGAGAGGCATGGCGATATGAGTGCATCCGTTCCGCCCCAAGCTCCCCCCCAGACCCCCGCGGGCCAACCCGGCGCGGCTGCGGATCCGTCGATGGAGGACATCCTCGCCTCCATCCGCCGGATTCTGAGCGAGGACGAACAAGCCGCCAAGCCGGCGGACAAGCCCCTCATGGCCGCGGCGCCGGCGCCGGCTGAGCCGGTTGAGGACGATGTGCTGGCGCTGGACGATACGATGCTGGTCGCCGAACCGGAAGCCGGCGCGCCGGATACCGCCGCGGCGTTGATCGCCGCGATGTCCGCGCCGGACGAGCCGCTGGAGTTCGCCCTGGCCGAACCACCCGCGCCGGAACCCGCGCCGCCCGCACCGCTGCCGGTCATCGCCGTGGCCGCGCCGGCGCCGCTCTATCCCGACCGGCTGCTCAATGCGGAAGCCGAGGCGGCCACCACGGGTTCGGTCAGTACGCTCCTGCGCACGCTGGAATCCGGGCGCCAGGCGGCGTCCATGGCGGTGTATCGCGGCGGGCCGACGTTGGAGGACATGGTGCGCGAGGAGCTGCGCGCCCTGCTGACGACATGGCTGGATGCCAACCTGCCGCCTTTGGTCGAGCGTCTCGTACGGGCCGAAATCGAGCGTGTGGTAAGCCGGACGGTCGGCTGAGCGCCACCGCCGCGCCGATCCACCGCCTTTCCCGTTTCGCCCGCCTGACCCGAGATCCCCTATCATGCTCGACAAGACCTATGCCCCGGCCGAGATCGAAGCGCGGCTCTATGCCGGATGGGAGAACGCCGGCAGCTTCGCCTGCGCCCCGGACAGCAACGCCGCCCCCTTCACCATCATGATCCCGCCGCCGAACGTCACCGGCAGCCTGCACATGGGCCATGCGCTGACCTTCACCATCCAGGACACGCTGGTGCGCTGGCGGCGGATGCAGGGCCGCGATGCGCTGTGGCAGCCGGGCACCGACCATGCGGGCATCGCCACCCAGATGGTGGTGGAACGCCTGCTCGGCGAGGAGGGCACGTCGCGCCAGGCGCTCGGCCGCGAGAAGTTCCTCGACCGCGTCTGGCAGTGGAAGGACGAGTCCGGCGGCACCATCACCCGCCAGCTGCGCCGCCTCGGCGCCTCGCTCGACTGGCCGCGCGAACGCTTCACCATGGATGACGGCCTGTCCGCCGCGGTGCGCGAGGTCTTCGTCACGCTTTACAAGCAAGGCCTGATCTACCGCGACCGCCGGCTGGTCAACTGGGACCCGAAATTCCAGTCGGCCATTTCCGATCTTGAAGTTGAGAACCAGGAGGTTCGCGGAAACCTCTGGCATATCACCTATCCCATCGACGGCGCGCCTGGCCGCTTCATCACCGTGGCCACCACACGGCCGGAAACCATGCTCGGCGACACCGCCGTGGCGGTGCATCCCGATGATCCCCGCTATGCCGATCTGATCGGCCGGCACGCCATCCTGCCGCTGGTAGGCCGGCGCATCCCGATCGTCGCCGACACTTATTCCGATCCGGAGAAGGGCACCGGCGCGGTCAAGATCACGCCCGCGCATGATTTCAACGACTTCGCCGTCGGCCAGCGGCATTCGCTGGCGATGCCGTCGATCCTGGACAAGCAGGCCCGGGTCATCCTGGACGAGATTGCCGCCGATATCGCCACCGTCGAAGGGGTGGCTGATGGCGCCTTCATCCACACCCTGGCCGGGCTGGACCGCGGCCTGGCGCGCCGCGCGATTGTCGCCGAGCTGGAGCGGCTGGAGCTGTTGGCCAAGGTGGAGCCGCATGTCCACCAGGTGCCGCATGGCGACCGCTCCGGCGTGCCGATCGAGCCGCTGCTGACCGTCCAGTGGTATGCCAACGCCGCCGTCCTGGCCAAGCCGGCGATCGAGGCGGTGGAGCAGGGCCGCACCAAGTTCGTGCCGCAGCAATGGGAGAATACCTTCTTCGCCTGGATGCGCGACATCCAGCCCTGGTGCATTTCGCGCCAGCTCTGGTGGGGGCATCGCATCCCGGCCTGGTACGGTCCGGACGGCCATGTCTTCGTGGAGAAGGATGCTGCTTGTGCCGAGGCTGCCGCGCTGGCGCATTACGGCGTGGCGACGCCGGTCACCCAGGACGAGGACGTGCTGGACACCTGGTTCAGCTCGGCCCTGTGGCCCTTCTCCACCCTGGGCTGGCCGGAGCAGACCAAGGAGCTGGCCCGCTACTATCCCGGCGACGTGCTGGTCACCGGGTTCGACATCATCTTCTTCTGGGTCGCCCGCATGATGATGATGGGCATCCATTTCATGGGCGATGTGCCGTTCAAGACGGTGCATATCCATGGCCTGGTGCGCGACGAGCGCGGCCAGAAGATGAGCAAGTCCAAGGGCAACGTGATCGACCCGCTGGAGCTGATCGACCGCTTCGGTGCCGATGCGCTGCGCTTCACCATCTGTGCGCTGACCGGGCCGGGCCGCGATGTGAAGCTGGGGCCGCAGCGTGTCGAGAGCTATCGCAGCTTCGTCACTAAGCTGTGGAACGCCGCAAGGTTCTGCGAGATGAACGGCGTGGTCCCAGACGCAAGCTTCACCCCGGATCAGGCCACGCTGCCGCTCAACCGCTGGATCCTGGCCGAGCTGTCCGATGCCATCGCCGAGTCGACGGCGGCGCTGGAGGCCTATCGCTTCAACGACTATGCCGGGGCCTGTTACCGCTTCACCTGGCTGTCGCTGTGCGACTGGTTCCTCGAATTCGCCAAGCCGGTGTTCAACGCACCGGATTCGCCGGACGCCGCCGAGACCCGCCGCACCGCCGGCCATGTCTTCGGCCAGGTGCTGCGCCTGCTGCACCCCGCCATGCCCTATGTCACCGAGGAGTTGTGGGATCGCTTCGGCTATGGCCCGGCTAACAGTTTGATTTCCACCGCCTGGCCGGTGGTGTTCGCCGTGCCGGGTGCCGCCGATGCGCGTGCCGAGCTGGACTGGGTGGTCAAGCTGATTTCCGAGGTCCGCACCGTGCGCGCCGAGATGAACGTGCCGCCATCGCGCCTTGCCCCGATTCTGTTGAAGGACGCCGCCCCTGAGTCGCTGGCGCGCGGGGCACGCTGGGTTGAGGCGATCGGCCGGATGGCACGCGCCTCGGCGTTCGAGGCGCTGTCCGGCGACGTGCCGGCGGGCTCGGCCCAGACGGTGGTGGACGAGGCGACCGTGGTGCTGCCGCTGGCCGGGCTGATCGACCTGGACGCCGAGCGCGCGCGGCTTGCGAAGGACCGCGCCAAGCTGGCCGACGAGGCCGCCAAGATCGCCCGCAAGCTGGAGAACGCTGATTTCGTTGCCCGCGCCAAGGAGGAGGTGGTGGAGGAGAACCGCGACCGCCTGGCCACCGCCGAAGCCGAGATCGCCCGGCTGGACGCCGCCCTGCGCCGGATTGCCTGATGCTGCGGCCGCGTTCACGGGTCCGTGTGCGGAGTCGGCCGCGGTAAAAATTGACCGGCGGTGCGGTGTATGATACATATTGAGGTCCAAGCTCTGGCGCCTTTGTGCGCCGTGGTCGGACGGGGCATCGTTTGAGATGCCGTCGCGTGGCCTGATTGCGTTGCCGGTGTGTTTGCTGAGCTGGCCTGTTTACGATTGATCGTACGGTTTTCTGAAAGAGATTCACGTGGAGAACTCCCTTCTTTCCGCCTCCTCCCTGGCCTCAATCACCTATACGCCCAGCGTGATGGCTCGCGCCGCGGGCCAAGCGCCGCGCCCGGTGCGGC
>CAXNGD010000162.1:0-6254 GCA_964201575.1 Acetobacterales bacterium
CCGGGCTTGATTTCGGGCTTGGCGCCGGGGGCGGCGAATTCCTTGAGCGCGACGCGGCCTTCGCTCTTGAGGCCGACATCGACGATGGCGAACTCGTCGGTGAGCCGGATCACGCGGCCGGTGACGACGGAGCCGTCAAAGCCGGTATCACGGCCGAGGGTCTCGTCGAGGAGGGTGGCGAAGTCTTCGTCCAGGGCTGCTGAAGCCATGAGGGTGGGTCTATCCTTGCGCGGCCCAGAGAGGCCGGGTTGACTGCGCGCTGCCCCGGCAGGGAAGCACGACGTGCCCGCGCGCCCGCGATGGCGGGGTGGCGCAGGCCGGGTTGGAGACGACGCGCAGATGCGCGAACGGGCGGAGAGAAGCGCCAGCGGTGGCCAGAGTCAAGGTGGAAGGCAAGCAAGGCTCCGCCGGCAAGGGGCCGAGGGCCCCTTGACCCCAATTTACTAGACGGCTGGCCGGGCGGAATCCGGGCGCAAAGTCATGGGATCAAAGGGCCGCCGGCCCTTTGCCGCCGGAGGCTTGCTTACCTAGCCTTGCGTTGATCAAATCCAGCGCTGTCGCGAACGCAGCATCGGCATTCAATGCGGTGGTATCGAGCAGCAGTGCGTCTTCGGCCGGCTTCATGGGTGCGGCGGCGCGGGCACGATCAGCGGCGTCGCGGGCGTGGACTTCGGCGGTGATGGCGGCCTGGTCGGCGGCGACGCCGCGGGCGCGCAGTTCGGCCCAGCGGCGGCGGCCGCGTTCCTCGACGCTGGCGGTGACGTAGAGTTTGGCGGGGGCGTCGGGGAAGATGACGGTGCCGATGTCGCGGCCATCCAGGACGGCGCCGTTTGCGTGGCCGAAGCTGCGCTGGAAATCGAGCAGGGCGGCGCGGACGGCGGGGACGGAGGCGACCAGGCTGGCGGCTTCGTCGACCGGGGGGCCGCGCAGGTCGGTGCGCAGCGTGTCTTCGGGGGCCAGGGTGCGGGCGGCGGCAATGGCGGCGTCGGCGTCGGCGGGGTTGTGGCCGGCCCCGATCACCCGGCGGGCGACGGCGCGGTAGAGCAGGCCGGTGTCGAGGTATGGCAGAGCGAAGTGCTGGGCGAGGCGGCGGGCCAGGGTGCCTTTGCCGGCGGCGGCGGGGCCGTCGATTGCGATAATCAGGGGCGCGCTGATGAGCGGCATCAGGCGGCGACCAGCGCCGGGGCCCCACCATTGCCGATGGCGCCGTTGAGCAGGTCGACAAACCCCGGAAAACTGGTGTCAATGAAGCTGGCGTCGTCCACGGCCACGCCGTCGCGGCTGGCCAGGCCCATCACCAGGGCGCTCATCGCCAGGCGGTGGTCCATGTGGGTCTCGACGGTGCCGCCGCCGGGGATGCCGCCACCCCCCGTTCCTGTTCCGGTCACGATAAGGTCATCGCCGTCGATGGTGACCTTCACGCCGTTGGCCGAGAGCATGGCGGCGGTGGCGGAGAGGCGGTCGCTCTCCTTGACCCGCAGCTCCTTCAGGCCGCGCATGCGGGTGGTGCCCGAGGCGGCGGCGGCGAGGACGGCGAGGATCGGGTATTCGTCGATCATGCTCGGCGCGCGTTCGGGCGGCACCTCGATGCCGCGCAGGGCGGTGTATTCGGCGATGATGTCGCCGACGGGCTCGCCGCCTTCGGTGCGGGCATTCTCGATGCGCAGGGACGCGCCCATCTCACGCAGGGTGGCGAACAGGCCGGTGCGCAGCGGGTTGAGCCCGACGCCCTCGATGCGCAGGGACGAGCCTGGGACCAGCAGGGCGGCGGCGAGCGGGAAGGAGGCCGAGGACGGGTCGCCGGGGACGACGACATCGGCGGCGCGCAGTTCGGGCTGGCCCTGGAGTTCGATGATGCGGCCGTGGCCGGCGGTCTCGACGCGGACGGTGGCGCCGAAATGGCGCAGCATGTTTTCGCTGTGGTCGCGGGTGGCTTCGCGTTCTTCGATGCGGGTGATGCCGCGGGCGTTGAGGC
The DNA here is from genome assembly GCA_964201575.1 of Acetobacterales bacterium. Lineage (GTDB taxonomy): Bacteria > Pseudomonadota > Alphaproteobacteria > Acetobacterales > Acetobacteraceae > CAMDGX01. Next base: position 1,976 of record CAXNGD010000162.1, read on the forward strand.
CGCACAGCAGCAGGGCGGATTTCACCTGGGCCGAGGGCACCGGGACCACGTATTCGATCGGCAGGGCCTCGGCCGCGCCCTCGATGGCCAGCGGGAGGCGCCCGCCGCCGCGGCTGGTGAAACGGGCGCCGCATTGGGCCAGCGGGTCGGTCACCCGGCGCATCGGCCGGCGGCGCAGGCTGGCATCGCCGGTCATGACGGAGAAGAAGGCGCAACTGGCAAGGATGCCCGCCAGCAGCCGGGCCGCGGTGCCAGAATTGCCCATGTCGAGCACATCGGCCGGCTCCACTAACCCGCCGACGCCGCGCCCGGCCACGCGCCAGGCGCCTGGCGCGTCCTGGATCACCTCGGCCCCCAGGGCCCGCATGGCGGCGGCGGTGCGCATCACGTCCTCGCCTTCCAACAGGCCGGCAATGCGCGTCTCGCCCACCGCCAAGGCCCCGAACATCAGCGCGCGATGGCTGATCGACTTGTCGCCGGGCACGCGGATGGTGCCGCTGAGCGGCGCTGTCGGGCGGCGGGACATGGGCGGGCGAACCGAGGTGTTGCGCATGCTCGCGCCTTAGCACGGCGGAAATCGGTTTGACAGGCGCGCCGAGGGATGGCAAGGGGCGCGCCCTCTGCGACGCGCTTCCCGGCGCCCTACCCTATGCGAGGCGATCGATGGCCAAGCCCGAACTCGGCACCAAGCGCGTCTGCGTCTCCTGCGGTGCCCGCTTCTACGACCTGGCCCGCCAGCCGGCCATCTGTCCGAAATGCAACACCGAGCAGCCAGCCGAGCAGCCGCGCCTGCGCCGGGCCGGCGGCAACGTGATCGATGAGCGGTGGCGGGCGAAGATTGTCCCCGTGCCGGGGCTGGATACCGCCGATGTCGAGGTGGCGGTGTCCGAGGACGACGCGGAGGAGGATGTGCTGGAAGACACCTCCGATCTTGAAGACGACACCGATGCCATCGTCGAGGTCGATAAGGAGAATGGCGAGGAAGAGAGGTAAGGAAGCGCGTTCTTTTTTGAAAAAAAGAACCAAAAAACTTTCATTCCTTTGCCCCGTTGCCAGCCGGGGAGTCCCGACCCAAACGAATGAAGTCTTTTCGCTTCTTTTTCTTCAGAAAAAGAAGGTCCTTGCTTAGATCTTCCCCGTGACCCGCAGCCACACCACAAACGCCGCGTCCCACGGCAGCGCTGGCACTTCGTGCAGCCGCCACCACCAGCGTTTGCGCCATGCCGTTGCCGCCAGGGCCGAGGGCAGTGGGCACGGTCGCGCCGCGAGCCCGGCCAGGTGCAGCAGGATCACGCAGCGCGGCAGGTGATAGGCGCTGGTGGCCGCATAGACCGGGCCGCGATGGCCCCGCAGCATCCGGCGTACCGCGCGCACTGACGAGACGGTGTCGTGCGCCGTCGGCTCCGGGCGGATATCCGCCTCGGCCACACCGGCAGCACGGAGCAGCCGCATCATGACGGCGGCCTCGGCATCGCCAAAGCGGCCAACCCCGCCGGTGGGCAGGTAGATCGGCCGGTCCAGCCGCGCCCTCAAGGCCCGTGCGGCCTCGACCCGCAGGCTCAGAGTGCGGCTGGGCAGGCCATCGGGCCGGACGGCGGCGCCGAAGATCACGACAACGGGTCGGGTGTCAGGCGTTGCACCGGTCATGGCGGTCGGCATAGACCAGCGCGATGGAGCCAGCCAGAACGCAGCCAAACAGAGCCCAGTCGACGAGAACGCGGGGTTATTTCGGCATCGGCGCTGAGGGCGTGTCCAAATCCGCCAATATCGGCGCCTTGCTGCGCACCGCGCATGCCTTCGGCGCCAGCTTCTGCTTCACCTTGGGCACCGGGTTCGACGCTCGTGCCGGGCGCAGCGCCGATACCGCGGATACCCCGGTGCATGTGCCGCTGTGGCGGTTTGACGACCTGGACAGCATGCGCCTGCCGGCCGGCTGCAAGCTGGTGGGTATCGAGATCCATGAGGACGCGGCTGAGCTGCCCAGCTTCCGCCACCCGCTGAGTGCGGCCTATGTCCTGGGACCGGAGCGATCCTCGCTGTCGCCGGCGCTGATGGCGCGTTGCGACCACTTGGTGCGCATCCCGACAAGGTTTTCGCTCAATCTGGCGGTGGCGGGTGCACTGGTGCTGTACGACCGGCTGTTGCAGCACGGCCGCTTCGCCGATCGTCCGGTGATGAGCGGCGGGGCCAGTGCTATGCCGGCCGCACCGACCGGCCATGGCCATCCGGTATTCCGCCGCAATCGCCCGGCCTGGCTGGGGGATCGCCCGCCCGAGGACGAGACGGAGCAGGAGGCATGAGCAGCCAACGCTTGTTCGTACGGCGCCAGCTTCGTATCTGTGCGCCCATGCATACCGTTTCCGTTCGCGCCACCGCCCTGTTGGCCGTCACGCTCACCCTCTCCCTCGCCGCTGGGTCCCCCGCCGTCGCGCAGGCCCCGGGGTGTCCTGTGCCAGCGGCCAAGCCCGATGGCCCGAAATCGATCGGCACCTTCCAAGACTGGCAGGCCGCGACCCACACCGAGGGCGGACAGCCGGTGTGCTACGCCCTGTCCCGCGCCAAGGCCGCCGGCGCCGTGGCGGGACGCGGCGACGTGGTGCTGACGGTCACCCACCGCCCGGCGTTGCGCGATGCCGTGGCGATCAGCGCCGGCTTTGCCTATGCCGCCAATGCCGAGGTCAAGCTGGCCGCCGGCGCCACCAATCTGGATTTCTATACCGCGCCGCGCACGGCCTTCGCCCGCAACGGCGCCGCCGCGGTGACGGCGTTCGCCAAGGCGCCCCAGGCCGTCGCCAAATCGCCGGGCCCGCGCGGCGAGGTGTCAGATACCTTCAGCATGAAGGGCTTCGCCGCCGCCTATGCCGCCATCAACAAGGCGTGCCCCCCCAAATGAGCTTGGCAGCATGAACGCCATCCCCGATCTGACCGAGATCGAGCGCGCCCGCATCCTGGCCAAGACCGCGCGCTTCGCCCCGCCGCCGGCGCGCACCGCCGATGGGCGGGTGGAGCTGGTCGGGCTGTCGCGCGACGAACTCGCCGCCGAACTCGCGCGCATCGGCGAGAAGCCGTTCCGCGCCAAGCAGGTCTGGCACTGGATCTACCACCAGGGCGCCACTGATTTCGCCCGCATGTCCACCATCGCCAAGCCGATGCAGGCCAAGCTGGCTGAGCATTTCGTGGTCGGCCGGCCCGAAGCTGCGGTGGTGCAGACCAGCACCGACGAAACCCGCAAATGGCTGTTCCGCTTCCGCGACGGCCAGGAGGCGGAGACCGTCTATATCCCCGACCGGCACGAGGATCGCGGCGCCGTCTGTATCTCCTCCCAGGTGGGCTGCACCCTGTCCTGCAAGTTCTGCCACACCGGGACCCAGGGCCTCGCGCGCAACCTCGGAGCTGCCGAAATCGTCGGCCAGTTCATGGCGGCCCGCGACTCCTACGGCGAATGGCCCAGCCCGCACGGCGAAACCCCGCGCCTGCTCTCCACCATCGTGCTGATGGGCATGGGCGAGCCGCTCTACAATTACGAGAACGTCGCCAAGGCGATGACCATCGTCATGGACAACGAAGGCATCGCCCTGTCGCGCCGGCGCATCACCCTGTCCACCTCCGGGGTGGTGCCGATGATGGACCGGGCGGGTGCGGAGCTGGGCGTCAACCTCGCCGTGTCGCTGCATGCCGTGCGCGACGAGTTACGCGACGAGATTGTGCCGCTCAATCGCAAATACCCGATCGCCGAGCTGATAGCTGCCTGTCGCCGCTACCCCGCCGCCAGCAACGCGCGGCGCATCACCTTCGAATACGTCATGCTCAAGGACGTCAACGACAGCCCCGCCGATGCGCGCGAACTCATCCGCCTGATCGCCGGGATGCCGGCCAAGGTGAACCTGATCCCGTTCAATCCCTGGCCCGGCAGCCCCTATGAGACGAGCACCGCCGCCGCGATCGACAGGTTTTCCAAGATCGTGATGGATGCCGGGTTCTCCTCGCCGGTGCGGACGCCGCGCGGGCGGGATATCCTGGCGGCGTGCGGGCAGCTCAAGACCGAGAGCAAGCGGGAGAAGGTCTCAAGGTAGAATCTTCTTTTTGTGAGAGTCCGTCCGGGAACTACCTCAATGATTATACCAACCGCTCCAACCTCGGACTCTCGGCTGTTTCCAACGGTGGCATTCTCTGATTCTCTCGTCTCTGGCTGCGATTCGCGGCGTTGAGGGCGGTCATGGGCACGGCGATCACGATCACCAATCTGGCGCACTCATCGTCTTCGCTGCGCCAGCTTTCG
>CAXNGD010000163.1:0-6245 GCA_964201575.1 Acetobacterales bacterium
AAAAGACATGGCGGCACATGAAGCCGGAGGCACTGGTCACGCGGACCGTCATCGTCTCCCAGGTCATCGCCGGCGCCATTGGCAGAGGCCGCAGGACGGCGCGTTCCGCGTCGATCATGGCGGCATGCCGGCGATTATGTTGACCGATGACCCCGGCGACGAAGCCGCGATAAGCCTCGAGATCGTCGAACATCGGCGATCCACGCAATAACAACGCCTGCGCGACGCGCGTTTTGGCGTGACCGTGACGGCTCTCGATGGCGCCGTTCTCGTGCGCGACGCCACGGTTATTGCGCGTCGGCACCATGCCGTAATGCGCGGTCAGCGCCGCGAAGCGCCGGGTCAGGTCCTCGGCATCCGGTATCGCCAGATTGCGGAAGGCGGCCGAAAGACTGTCACTGCGATGTTCCAGGGGAGCCCCGCCCAGAAGGCGCAAGGCGTTCTCCAGACCGCTGGCCAGAGCCGGGTAGCTCTCGCCGCCCAGAATGACCTCGGCATGCTCGAAGCCGGAAAAGGCGAGCGCGAAATAGTAGAGCCGGTGTTCCAGCTTCTGGCCGCCGGCGATAACGCCGAGGCCGTTCATGTCGGTGAAGTCGGACAGGCCCATGCGGCCAGGTTGCTGGATTTGCGGGAATATGACATCGCGATTGGCGCCATGCAGGGCTTTCCACTCCGCGATCCGCCGTTCCAGCGTGCGCCGGAACGATGGCCCGATGCGTTCGGGATGACGCCGTTCCATCCCATCGAACAGAGTGATGGGGCGCAGGCCGGGGGCCGCCACCAGCAGCGGCAGGATTTCCTCCTCCCACAAACCTTCGAGCGGATCGGGCCGGGTCCGCCAGGTCCGCCGCTGCTTCTTCGTACTGGGCGGCCGAGGATCGAGGTCGATGCGACGCGCGGTTGCGACAGACAAGCCTGCTTTGGCGGCCGCGGTCGTCTGGGGGTGGTCGGTGCGTAATCTCATATAGGTCCTCACCTGTTGGTCGTTGATGTTTCTGCCTGGCACCGGCGCCTCCGATCGTCGGAGGACACCAGGCCAATCGGACCCACAGGTGAAGCGGATGCTTCGGTCGGAGAGCCGGCTCTGGTCGGGCAACGCCCTCCCGCCGCCGGATCTCCGACCGCTCAGGATAATTGACGCTGACCGCTCAAGATAATTGTCGCCGGGCAGCCCCGCCACATCATCCGCCCCACACGCCCGCAATCCGTGCGCACCCAACACGCCCGCACCAGGACTCCGGCCGCGGACCACCCCCCGACGGATCTCACCCCACAGCGCCCCGCGCACCCCTTGCACGGGCCGCCCCTGCCGACCCCGGTCACAGCCCCGTCACGCGCCCTCCCCCACCCTGCCCGCGCACCCGCGCCAACCCGCCTGGCGTCGCGAAAGTTGGACATATCCATCCCGGCCCCTTGCGTCCAGTTGATTACGCTATCGTAATTATTGGAACCGCGTCGCATCCCCCTGGTTCCAAACCACCGCCAAGCCCGGTATGGTCCCCCCTCAGAGTAACCCGACCCGGACCTGCCTGGAGTATCCGCCATGCGCCTGCCCCGCTCCGCCCTCGCGGCCCTCATCGCCGTCGCTGCCCTCACCGCCGGCTGCGAGACCGTCAAGGAGAACACCACCTGCCCCACCATCCCCGCCCTGCGCCCGGAAGTCCGGCCCAGGCCCCCGGTGATGGCTGACGAACAGATCTGGCAGCCCGGCCACTGGACCTGGACCGGCACCGCCTATCACTGGCGCGAGGGCCAATGGATCAAGCGCGAAGGCCGCAGCAACCTCTGGATGGACGGCATCTGGATCCGCGACAAAACCATCGGCCCCTGCCGCTGGGAACCAGCCCATTGGGTGAAATGACATGCCCCCCTTGATTGAAAACGCCATCGTCGAAATCGGCTCCGGTGCCCACCGCTACCGCTTCGAGCGCCAATGGGCCAAGCTCCCCCGCAACTGGTCCTTCGGCTCCGCCAACCCCACCGACCGCCCACCCCGCACCGCGCTGAAAGGCGCCGTCGCCGCCAACGGCGACATCTACGTCCTCTCCCGCAGTGCCCACCCCGTCATGGTCTTCAACCCCGACGGAAACTTCATCACCGCCTGGGGCGAAGGCCTCTACTCGGACTTCGTCCACTCCATCGCCATCGCCCCGGACCAGAGCGTCTACGTCATCGATTCCGGCCTGCACGCCCTCTTCCACCACGCCCCCGACGGTACCCTGCTGCGAACCCTCGGCACCCCCGGCATGCCCGCGCCGACCTGGCAGGGCAATCCGTTCAACATGCCCACCCACATCGCCTTCCACCCCAACGGCGACGCCTATGTCTCCGACGGCTACGGCAACAAGCGCGTCCACCGCTTCGCCATGGACGGCACCCACAAGATGTCCTGGGGCGGCCCCGGCGAAGGCCCCGGCCAGTTCTCCCTGGTCCACTTCATCGCCATCGACGCCGCCGGCACGATCTACATCACCGACCGCGAGATCGACCGCATCCAGCTCTTCGACGAAACCGGCAAATGGCTCGCCGACTGGCGCGGCGATTTCGACATGTCGAGCGACCTCGCCATCGGCAAACAGGCGATCTATGTCGGCGGCCGCGACGGCCTGTCGATCTGGACCCATGACCGCCAGCAGATCATCCGCTGGGCCGCCGACGAGCCATATAAAGGCGCCTTCAATATCCACGGCATCTGGATTGACGCCCAGGAGAACATATATCTCGCCCACTTCGACAAGGCGGTGAGCAAGCTGACCCGTCTGGCCTGAACCATAGACCTGACGGGATTCCCATGGATCGACTGATCGACGGCTACCGCCGCTTCCGCGTGGCGGGTTGGCCGGACCGCAAACGCCTGTTCGAATCGCTGGCCGACCAGGGCCAGACCCCGCGCGCCCTGGTCATCGGCTGCGTCGACAGCCGCGTCGATCCCGGCATGATCCTGGATGCCAGCCCCGGCGAATTGCTGATCCTGCGCAACGTCGCCAACCTGGTGCCGCCCTATGCCCCCGATGGCGCCCATCACAGCACCAGCGCCGCCCTGGAATTCGCCGTCCGCGTGCTGCGCGTGCCAGACGTCGTCATCATCGGCCACGCCATGTGCGGCGGCATCGCCGCCCTGCTCAACGGCGCCCCGCCGGAGGCCACCGACTTCCTGGTCCCCTGGATCAACATCGCCGCCCGCGCCAAGGCCCGCATCCTCGCCTGCGATGATGGCACCGGGGGGGGGCGCCGATCCGCAACTCGCCTGCGAACACGCAACCGTCGCCCTGTCGCTGGAAAACCTGCGTGCCTACCCCTGGGTCGCCGAACGCCTGGCCGAGGGCTCGCTGAAACTGCACGGCGCCCATTTCGACATCCGCACCGGCACCCTGAACCTCCTACGCCAGGACGGCAGCTTCTCGCCGGCCTAGCTGCGCCACGAACCCCGCCTCATCTTCCAGACAGCGCAGATCGAGCAACACCGCTCCCCGCTCGATCCGCCCGATCACCGGCACCGGCAAACCCCGCAACACGACCAACAGCCCCTCCAACGCCCGTCCGGATCCATCCACCGGCGACAGCGCCAGACCCGCACTGGCAATGCTCTCCAACGGCAAGGCCCCCGACCCGATCTGGCTGGCACAACCGGCAACCTCGACCCGCCACCCCGCCCCCAGCCAACCGCTAACGTGCGGCAAGACCCGTTCGCCAAGCGCCCGAAGCTCCCCCTCCGGCCGCGTCAACAGTCGCAGCGTCGGCAACGTCTCCCGCAACCGATCGGGATCGCGATAAAGCCGAAGCGTCGCCTCCAGCGCCGCCAGCCGGATCTTGTCCAGCCGCATCGCTCGCTTGATCGGATTCTTCGCACAGGCCCGCACCAGATCGGCCCGCCCGACGATGAACCCCGCCTGCGGCCCGCCCAACAGCTTGTCGCCGGAGAACGCCACCAGATCGGCCCCGTCGTCCAGCGCATCGCGCACCGTCCGCTCACGCCGCAATCCATAGGCGGACAGATCGACCAGCGTGCCTGACCCGAGATCATCGATCACCGGCAACCCACGTGCCTGCCCGATCGCCGCCACCTCCCGCGTCGAGACCTCGCTGGTGAATCCCTGGATCAGATAGTTGGAGGTATGCACCTTCATCAACAACGCCGTCTGCGGCCCGATGGCTTCCTCATAGTCGCGGGCATGGGTCCGGTTGGTGGTGCCGATCTCGCGCAGGGTCACGCCGGCCCGGGCCATGATATCCGGCATGCGGAACGCGCCGCCGATCTCGATCAGCTCGCCACGCGAAACCACCGCCTCCCGCCCCGCACCAAGCGTGTTGAGCATCAGGAACACCGCCGCCGCCGCATTGTTGACCAGGCAGCAATCCTCCGCCCCGGTCAGCTCCCGCACCAGCCCGCGCACCGCATCATCCCGCTCCCCCCGCCCGCCGGTCTCCAGGTCGAACTCCAGCGCGGCGGGCTGGCGCATCACTGCAACCGCCGCCGCGATAGCGGCTTCGGGCAGCACGGCACGGCCGAGATTGGTGTGCAGCACCGTGCCGGTCAGGTTGTAGACCGGGCGCAGCCGCGGGATCTCATCGCGCGCCAGGGACTCCAAGGCCTGACGCGCGGCGGCATCGGCGAGCGTGGCGCGGTCGGCCAAGGTGACGCCGCGCGCCCGGGCCTGGTCAAGCGCCGTGCGCACCGCCGCGAGCGTGGCGGCACGGCCGTGGCGCGCCACGGCAAGCTGTCCGGTGGAGCCGCGCAGGACCTCGTCGACGGATGGCAGCCCGGTTCGCACCATATCAGGCGTTGGCGGACCACACCTGGCGGTACAGGGCGATGATCTCGGCCTTGTCCGGCACGCGCGGGTTGTTGGCCGGGCTGCCGGAGGCGAGCGCCTGGTCGGCCATCAGGTCGAGCTTGGCCTCCCACACCGCGGGATCGATGCCGAAGCCGGCGGGGGTGGGGACGGACAACTCCTCGTTCCAGCGCGCGAGGCCTTCGGCGAGGCGGCTGGCGGCGACCTCGTCATTGTCGCTCGCGCTGGCGAAGCCGATGCGGCGGCCGGCCTCGGCGTATCGGACGAGGGCCGCTTCCAGGCCGAAGCGGGTGACCGCCGGCAGCAGCATTGCGTTGGACAGGCCGTGCGGCACGTGGAAATGCGCACCGATCGGGCGGGACATGCCGTGCACCAGGGCGACCGAGGCGGTGGAGAAGGCGATGCCGGCCTGCATCGCGCCGAGCATCATCGCCTCGCGGGCGACGGCGTTGTCGGGCTGGTGGTAGGCGCGTTCGAGGTTGGCGCCGATCTGGGCCATGGCGGCGACGGCAAGGGCGTCGCTGAACGGGTTGGCGCGCTTGCTGACATAGGCTTCGAGTGCGTGGCTGAGGGCGTCGACGCCGGTGTCCGCAGTGGTGCGCTTGGGCACAGTGAAGGTCAGCTCGTAGTCGACGATGGCGGCGAGCGGGAGGGCGCCGAGGCCGGCGATCAGCATCTTTTCGTCGCGCGCGGCGTCGGTGATGACGGTGAAGCGCGTGGCCTCGCTGCCGGTGCCGGCGGTGGTGGGGATGGCGATGATCGGCAGCTTGGCGGCGTCGGCGACGAAGGGGACCTTGTAGGCGGACATCGGCGCGTCGCCCATGGCCAGGATCGACATCGCCTTGGCGGTATCGATCGGCGAGCCGCCGCCGAAGCCGATCAGGCAGTCGTAATTGCCTTGGCGCATCGCGGCCACGCCGGCGACCACGACGGTGTCGGTGGGTTCGGGGATGGTGTCGGAGAACACCGCCGCCTTGATGCCGGCCTTGGCCAGCGGATCGAGGCAGCGATTGACCAGGCCGGACTTGACCATGAACGGGTCGGTGACGACCAGCGGGCGCGACAGGCCGAATTTTCCCAAGAGCTCGGCGATCTGGCTGACGGTGCCGCCGCCGACCAGCAGGAAGCGCGGCGAGACGAGTTGGAACGACATGGGCGGCCCTCCGGTTGGCGTGCCGCTGTGTTGCGGCGGCGGGTGCCCGTCGTCAAGCGGGGGGAACGTAGCCTTCGACCAGGACGACATCGCCGGTGCTGGCTTTCTGCCGCATGGCGATCAGCGGGGCGTATTCGGGGCTGTGATAGAACGTCTTCAGCGCGTCCATGGTGGCGAACTCCACCACCACCAGGCGATTGAACGGCGAGGCGCCCTCGACGGCCGTGACCGCGCCGCCGCGCACCAGATATCGGCCGCCAAATTTGGCGCTCAGCGCCGGGACCAGAGCGCCGTAGGCC
>CAXNGD010000164.1:0-6244 GCA_964201575.1 Acetobacterales bacterium
CAACGACCGCCCCAGGAAAACGCTCGACTACGCCACTCCAGGCGAGCAATTTGCCAGCCTTCTCGCTGCCGCAGCCGCGGCAGGAAACACGCCCCCCGGCGACGTTCGCTCCCAAACTTGAATCCGCCTTCTTTTTTTCAAAAAAGAACTTCTTGCTTCAGGAGGATATCTTGGACCTTTACCACGTCTACTGCGACCTCAAGCCCGGCATTTCCGACATGGCGTTCTGCGCTGCGGTGGAACTCTATCTGGGCCACCTGCGCGATGGCGGGAAGATTGCCGGCTGGCGCCTGACCCGGGCGAAGCTGGGATTCGGGCTGAAGGGCATGGGCGACTGGCACCTGATGATCGAGGTGCGCGATCTGGCCCAGCTCGAGGCGGCGTTCCAGCATGTGGCCAGCCGGGACGCGCCGGTGGAGGGGCATCATCACGGGGTCAATTCCCTGGTCCAGAACCTGACCTTCGCGCTGTATCGCGATTTCCCGGATCCGGTGCGCAAGGTCGGGGCGGAGCTTTTTTGAGGCGGGCTGCTTGCAATCGGGCGCGCGGTGCGCTCAAACCCGCGGCCCTCTCGCCCGGATGTGCAAGATGATCCCCGTGCTCGGCATTGATTTCGGCACCACCAACACCGTGCTGGCGCTGCTGCATCCCGACGGCAGCACCACCACCGCCCGGTTCGGCGCGCAGGATGTGTTCCGCTCGGTGTTGTGCTTCTGGGCCGAGAGCTACGGGCGCGGCACGGCCCAACAGAGCGGGGGGCAAGGCAGCCGGCTGCGGCATGAGGCGGGGTGGGCGGCGATCGAGGCCTATCTGGATGATCCGCTGGACAGCCCGCTGATCATGTCGATGAAGACCTATCTGGCGCAGCGCAGCTTCGTGGAGACCAGCATCTTCGGCCGGCGGCGCACGCTGGAGACGCTGATTGCAACCTTCCTGCGCAGCTTCCTGGCCGCGGCAGGGGTGACGCCGGATGGGGTGCGGGTGATCGCTGGGCGGCCGGTGCGCTTTGCCGGCGAACGCACCGACGATGCCTTTGGCGAGGCGCGGCTGCGGGCGGCCTTCGCCGAGGCGGGGATGCCGGCGATCGATGTGGCCTATGAGCCGGAGGGGGCGGGCTATCGCTTCGCCCGCACGCTGGATGCGCCGGCCACGGTGCTGATCGGCGATTTCGGCGGGGGCACGAGCGATTTCTCAATGCTGGGGTTTGTGCCGGGAAAAGGCGTGGAGCCGCTCGGGCATTCCGGCGTGGGGATTGCTGGCGACGTGTTCGACTATCGCATCATCGATGCGGTGATCTCGCCGCGGTTGGGCAAGGGCACGACCTATCGGGTGATGGGGGGCGCGGAGCTGCCGGTGCCGCCGGACTGGTACTCGGCCTTCGCGCGCTGGCACCGGCTGTCGCTGATGCGCAACCCCAAGACGTTGCGCGAGATGGGCGAGGTGATGCACGGGGTGCAGGATCCGCATCGGCTGGGCAATTTGATCGCGCTGATCGAGGATGAGATGGGGTATCGGCTGTACCAGACGGTCTCGGCCGCCAAGGCAGTGCTGTCCTCGGCGACGGCGACGAAGCTTTCTTTCCAGCACAAGGAATTGGACATCAATGTGACGATCACGCGCGAACAGTTCGAGGGCTGGATCGCGCCGGATGTGGCGCAGTTCGGCGCCGCCGTGGACCGGGTGATGGCACAGGCGGGGACGCCGGAGGTGGATCATGTGTTCCTGACCGGCGCGACAAGCTTCGTGCCGGCGGTGCGGCGGCTGTTCGATGCGCGGTTCGGCGCCGAACGGGTCAGCACCGGGGGCGAGTTCGTCTCGGTGGCCGAGGGGCTGGCGCTGATCGGGCGCGACCGGGCGGCGGGTTTCTCGTCTGGTGGGTGAGACAACGCGCCGGCGCGGGCGGGCCAACCAGGCCGGCGGCATGGCGGCCGAGGCGGTGGCGGCGGCCGCGTTGGAGGCCGATGGCTGGGTGGTGCTGGGCCGGCGTCTGCGCACCCCGGCGGGCGAGGTGGATCTGGTGGCCGAGCGCGACGGGCTGTTGGCCATCATCGAGGTCAAGCGGCGGGCACGACTGGTGGATGCGGCGCTGGCGCTGGGGGCGCGGCAGCGGGCGCGGCTGATCGCGGCGGCCGAGATACTGCTGGCCGGCCATCCCGATTGGGGCCGGACCGGAGTGCGGTTCGATGTGCTGCTCGTCGACGGCCAGGGGGCGGTGCGGCGGATTGCCGATGCGTTTCGCCAGGAAGGGTAGGCGCTGGACGAAGCGGCGGAGTCGCTACTCGCCGCCGCCGCCACCACCATCGCTGCCACCGCGATCGGACCCGCTACCCGACGAACTGTCCGAGGAACTGCTGTCCGAGGAACTGCTGTCCGAGGAACTGCTGTCCGCGGCGTCGGACAGCGCGCTGTCGAACGAGCTGTCTAAATCCTGGCTGATGCTGTCGGCCGAGGACAGCCACTCGAAGCCGCCCTCGCTATCGCCGCTGCCGCTGTCGGACATGCCGGTATAGCCCTGCGCCGCCAGCGCGCTGGAGATCAGGCCAAGGAACGGCAGCAATACCGCCACCAGCAGGATCAGCGGACCGAGTGCCGCCACCATCGCCGCCGCCCGGCCGGGGTTTTCGTCCAACATGCCGCGGATCGCCGGCGCCTCGTCCAGCATACCGCGCAGCCGCGCCTGTTCGCGCCCACCGGCCTCGGTCAGGTGCCAGGTGCTGATGGTCACGGTGCGGCTGAAGAAGAACAGCACCCGGCGCCGCTCCTGCTGGCGGCGCTCGACCAGCAGGCCGCGCTGGATCAGGCGCGGGCGGACGAGATCGGGAACGTAGGTGGAGAAGCCGCGCGTGGCCTTGGACAGGACGTTGGAGACATCCGCGACCGTGCCCGTCTTGCTGCTGTTTACCGCATCCAGGATGGCGGCGACATGCGGCGGATACTCGGCCGGCGTCCTGACCTGGACCACGCGGGTGATGGTGCCGATGCGCCCGCGGACATCCTCCTGCTTCAGCACCCCCTGGGCCATCAGCGCGAGGAACGTGACCTTGGCCGCCGCGATTCCGTTGTTGTCCTCGGGGTCCAGCAGAACCATTGCTTCGGCGGGGGATAGAGTCATTGGCGTGCTCCCTGTTGGAACGTGACCGGCGGGGTGTTGCTCAGCTGGTGGTGGCAGGCACTGCGGCGGCGGCGGCGCGGCGGGCGGCCCGCGCCCTCCAGATCAGCCCGCCGATGACGAACAGCCCGATGCCGCCCAGCACCCAGCCGATATTCTCTGCCCCGAATGTCTCGGCCAGGAACCAGCCGGCGCTGACGAAGCTGGCGGCCCAGACGCCGGCGGCGATGAAATTCAGGCCGGCGAAGTAGAAATAGCTCATCTTGGTCATGCCACAGGCCACCGAGGCGACGTTGCGGATGCCATAGGCGAAGCGAAAGGTCAGGATGAAGGTGGGACCGAAGCGTTCGACAAAACCGACCACCTTCATCACTTTGGCCTCAGCCCCCGGGATGCGCCGGACAACGCGCACACCGAAGCGCCGGCCGAGATAGAACCAGCACTGGTCGCCCAGGAACGAGCCGATCCAGACCGTGAGCATCAGGATCCATGGATCCACTAGCCCGGTGGCATGGCCAAGCGCAGAAGCCAGCAGGACAAAGGTCTCACCCTCGAAAAACGACCAAATGAACGCGCCGACATAGGCAAGGTGGCCCCATTCGGTCCAGATTCGGGCAAGTTCGTCCAACGGCGCAGCGCTCCCGGAGCAGTATTGGTTCGATCACAATGGCCACCCCCGGGCGCCAGCCGCAAGAGCGGAAATGTGACAAGCACGATATTTGCCCCGGCAATTCGCCGTTCTGCCGCGTCAGGCGTGCTCCGGGAACAGCCGCGCCAGCGCCTCCTGGCTGGCCGCGCAGACCCCGCGCTCGGTGATCAATCCGCTCACCAGCCGCGCCGGCGTCACGTCGAAGGCCGGGTTGGCGGCCGGCGTGGCGGTGGGAACGATGCGGATCGCGGCGATGCTGCCATCCATCGCCCGCCCGGACATCACCGTGACCTCGGTGGCCGCGCGCTCCTCGATCGGGATGCCGGCGATGCCGTCGCCGATGCTCCAGTCGATGGTCGATGACGGCACGCCAACCCAGAACGGCACGCCGTTGTCATGGGCGGCCAGCGCCTTGAGATAGGTGCCGATCTTGTTGGCCACGTTGCCGGTCTTCGTCACCCGGTCCGCGCCGACGATCACCATGTCGACCTGGCCGTGCTGCATCAGGTGACCGCCGGCATTGTCGGCGATCAGCGTGTGCGCCACCCCGTGGCGCCCGAGTTCCCAGGTGGTCAGCGCCGCCCCCTGGTTGCGCGGCCGTGTCTCGTCGACCCAGACATGCACGGCGATGCCGCGGTCATGCGCCATGTAGATCGGCGCCAGTGCCGTGCCCCAATCGACCGTGGCCAGCCAGCCGGCGTTGCAATGGGTCAGGATGTTGACCGGCCCCCCATTGCCCGAAGACTGCTTGCGTCCGGCGATCTCCTCGATCAGCGCCACGCCATGGCGGCCGATCGCCTCGCACTGCGCCACATCCTCATCGGCGATGGCCCCGGCCTCGGCATAGCCGCGCGCCGCCCGGCGGTCATCCGGGACCCCGTGTAGCACCGCGAGCATGCGATCGACGGCCCAGCCGAGATTGACCGCGGTCGGCCGCGTGGCCTTGAGCATGGCGGCATCGCGCTCCATCGCCTCGCGCGACGGGTCCGCGCGCAGGGCCAGGCACAGCCCATAGGCCGCGACCGCGCCGATCAGCGGGGCGCCGCGGGTCTGCATGGTGCGGATGGCATGGGCGGCTTGCGCCACGCTGCCCAGGCGCAGGATCTCCACCGCCCAGGGCAGCTTCGTCTGGTCCAGGATGCGGATCGTCCAGCCATCCTCCTGGTCCACCCAGACGCTGCGATAGGGGGTGCCATCGATCTTCATGCCAGGGTCTTCATGCCAGGGTCTTCATCCGGGGGGGGTCCTCACGCTCAGATCCGCTGGTGCAGCACGCACACCAGGGTGAAAAGCCGCCTTGCGGTCGGAAAATCAATGGTAATCTTGCCGGCCAGGCGTTCGATCAGCAGTTCGGCGCCCTCGTTGTGCAGCCCGCGCCGCCCCATGTCGATCGCCTGGATGCGCGCCTCGCGGCCTTCCTGGATCGCCAGCACATGGCTGTCGACCAGCATTTGATAGTCCTTGATCAGCCGGCGAAACGGCCCGAGGGCGAGGGCGACAATGTGCAGCGGCGAGTCGTCGTCAGCGCGGATGTCGAAGGTCAGCCGCCCCTCGGCGATCGACAGGCGCAGCGCAAAGGGGCCGTCGACATTGGCGCGCACCGGCGAGAAGCGGTTCTCCACCAGCAGGTCATGCACCGCCTGGGCGCGGTCGGCCTCCAGCAGCGGCGACAGCCGGGTCAGCGCCTCGCCCTCCAGCACCAGCCGGCGCAGCGTTGCCGGCAGCAGCGTGGCGTTGGTAAGGTGCCGGTTGGGACTGTACCGGTCAGGCATTGCCGGTATTGCGCCCGAAGCCGAGCTTCAGCATTAGCCCGATCGTCGCACCCTTGACCGGCCGCATCAGCCCGAGCGCCATCACCAGGGTCAGCGGCACCCAGATGGCGGTGTGAATCCAGAGGTCCGGTTTGTAGGCCTTTTCCAACCACAGCATGCCAGGGATCACCACATGGCCGACGGCAAAGATGGTGAAATACGGCGGTGCATCATCGGCGCGCACCTGGCCGAGCGGGGCGTCGCAGCGCGAACACGTGTCGGATACGCGCAGCCAGCCGCTGAACAACCGGCCCTGGCCACAGGATGGGCAGGCGCCGCGCGCGCCGCGCCGCATCGCGATGGCCATTGCCGGCATCGGGTCGGCCATGTCGGGCGCCGCGGCGTCCGCGGAATGCCAGCGGACGGGAGCCGTGGTGTCGGGCAAATTCTACCCTCCGGTGGCGCCAGGGTTTACACCGGATGCGGAGTGCATCGGCGAGCGCGATGGTGCGGTGCAATATATAGCGCCTTGATGCGCGAATTGCGAAGCGGAGTTTAGCATGAACAATGGTTCCGGCGCACGTATCCTGCTGTTGAACCCCAATTCGAGTGCACCGTGCAGTGCGGGGATCGATGCCGCCGTGGCGGGGTTCCGCCGGGCGGAGGGGCCGGCGATCGAGGTGGTGACGGTGGCCGGCGGGCCGCCGGGGATCTACACGTGGCGCGACTGGCATG
>CAXNGD010000165.1:0-6181 GCA_964201575.1 Acetobacterales bacterium
GGGCGAGTTCGTCGACCATGGCGTCCGGCACCAGGGCGGCGGCGGCGTCTTTCTTGCCGTCGAGGTAGAGGTCCTGGATTTTCTCGGCGGCTTCTTCGTAGCCGAGGCGCTTGGCGTAGTCGTTGTAGTAGTTCTTGCCGCGGGCGCCCATGCCGCCGATGTAAAGGGCGAGTTCGGGTTTGCAGCTGTCGCGCAGGGCGGGGATGTCGTTGCCGACGCGGATTTTGACGTGGGGGGCGACGTCGAAGTTTTCCAGGGTGACCGGACGGCCGGCCTTGGCCATGCCGTCGAGGACGGTTTTACACATCAGGTCGGCTTTTTCGGGCGACATGAAGATCGGGATGTTGCCGTCCGAGACTTCGCCGGAGACGCGCAGGCCGCCGGGGGTGATGGAGGCGGTGTAGAACTTCATGTCCGGGTTGCCGTGGGTCATGGAACGCAGGGGCTTGGCCAGGCCGGAGGCGCCGGGGCCTTTATAGGGGATTTGGTAGTATTCGCCGTCGAAGGTGAGGGGTTTTTCGCGGGCGAGGATCTGGCGGATGATGGCGACGTATTCGCGGGTGCGGTCGATCGGCTTGCCGAAGGGTTGGCCGTGCCAGCCCTCGATCACCTGGGGGCCGCTGGGGCCGACGCCGCAGAGGAAGCGGTTGCCGGAGAGGGCCTGCAGCGTCATGGCGGTCATGGCCGCACAGGTGGGGGTGCGGGCGGACATCTGCATGATGCCTGTGCCGGCCTTGATCTTTGTCGTTCTCGCGAGAACCCAGGCGGCGGGGGCGACGGCGTCCGTGCCGTAGGCTTCGCCGGTCCAGACGGAGTCGAAGCCGAGGGATTCGGCTTCGAGGACGAGGTCGATGTTGATGCGCGGGGCGGGGCCGCCGACGGCGAGGGTCATGCCGAGTTTCATTTTGGGCGGTTCCTTGGGTTCGGGTCGGGGCTGACGGGTGGGGGAGAGCAAGGTAGGAAGCGGCCACTAAGGCACGAAGGCACAAAGGAAGCGGGAAGGGCGCTGTGACTTCTTTTTGTCTTTGTGGCCGCTTTCTACTTGCTTTTGTTCTCTCAAATTTTCGCAAGAACCTCGGTGCGGAAGCGTTGCATGTTGGCGAGGACTTCGGCGGCGGTGGTGCCGGGGAAGCCGAAATCGATGCTGCTGACGCCGGTGTCGCGCAGGGCGCGGATGTCGGCGATGATGGTGGCGTCGGGGCCGTTGAAGAGTTTGGGCTGGCCGTCGCTGGCGGTTGTGGGGGAGGGTGGGATGGCGGAGACGCGGTAGATCACGCTGAGGTCTTTGGGGTTGCGGCCGATCTGGGTGGCGGCTTTGTGCAGCCGGGCGATGCCGGATTTGAGTAGGGCCAGGCTGTCCAGCGGGAAGGCGGGGTTGCTGCCGATGGGGTACCAGCCATCGGCGAGGCGGGCGGCGCGGCGCAGGGCGGGGCCGGATTCGCCGCCGACCCAGATGGGGATGCCTGCGGGTTTCGGTTCGAAGAGAATTTTGTCGAATCTTGTGTATTTGCCAGCGAATTTGGGTTCGGGCTGGGTCCAGAGTTCACGGAAGACTTGCAGGTATTCGTCGGTCACCGCGCCGCGTTCGGCGACGGGGGGGGCGCCGACGGCTTCGAACTCTTCGGCCATCCAGCCGGCGCCGACGCCCAGGGTGAGGCGGCCGTTCGAGAGCACGTCGATGGTGCTGAGGATCTTGGCGGTGAGGACGGCCGGGCGGTAGGGGACGACCATGACGGAGGTGATGAGGCGGAGTTTTGTTGTTTTGCCGGCGACCCAGGCGACTTCGGTGAGTTGTTCGTGGCGGCCGGCGCGGGCGCCCGCGGGGAATTCGCCGGTGGCGGAATAGGGGTATGTGGAGTCGATCTCGGTGGGGCTGACGTCGTGGTCTGAGAAGGTGGCGTAATCGTAGCCGAGGGCTTCGCCGCCCTGGCAGATTTCGGCCAGCGGGGTGGGGGCCGAGAGCGGGCCGGCCGTGGGTGCGTTGAAGCCGTACTGCATGGTATGTTCCCCCGGGATGCGGCCGATTGCATCGGCTGCGCTGAGGGGACAGGATGCGACGGCGCGCGTTGCGCGACAAGCGCGGGCTCGGTGGGCCTTGGGGGACGCAGTGATGGACGCATTTGCGACGGATGTCGGGTTGGCCGCGCGGCTGGAGGCGGGGGAGCTTTCGGCGCTGATGGCGGAGGCCGCGGCGTTGCGCGATGCGGCGCATGGGCGGGTGGTGTCGTACTCGCGAAAAGTGTTCATCCCGCTGACGAAGCTGTGCCGGGATGTCTGTCATTACTGCACCTTTGCCGAGCGGCCGAAGAAGGGGGTGGCGGCGTATTTGTCGCCCGATGAGGTGTTGGCGATTGCGCGGGCGGGGGCGGCGGCGGGGTGTACGGAGGCGCTGTTCACGCTGGGGGATCAGCCGGAGAAGCGTTATGCGGCGGCGCGGGAGGGGCTGGCGACGCTCGGGTATGAGTCGACGATCGGGTATCTGACGGCGATGTGTGCGCTGGTGCTGAAGGAGACCGGGCTGCTGCCGCATGCCAATCCCGGGGTGATGACGCGGGCGGAGTTGGCGGGGCTGCGGGCGGTTTCGGCGAGCCAGGGGATCATGCTGGAGAGCGCGTCGGCGCGGCTGTGCGAGGCGGGGCAGGTGCATTACGGGTCGCCGGACAAGGTGCCGGCGGTGCGGCTGGAGACGATCCGGTTGGCGGGGGAGTTGAAGGTGCCGTTTACCACGGGGATCCTGATCGGGATTGGGGAGACGCGGGCGGAGCGGATCGAGGCGCTGATCGCCATTCGGGATTTGCAGGCGCGATATGAGCATATCCAGGAAGTGATTGTGCAGAACTTCCGGGCCAAGCCGAAGACCAAGCGCGAGCGCGCGCCGGAGCCGGATCTGGAGGATCTGCTGTGGACGGTGGCGGTGGCGCGGATTGTGCTGGGCGGGGCGATGAATTTGCAGGCGCCGCCGAATTTGTCGCCGGGGGTTTATCAGAGGTTGGTGGCGGCGGGGTTGAACGATTGGGGGGGTGTGTCGCCGGTCACGCCGGATCATGTGAATCCGGAAGCGCCTTGGCCGCATCTGGATGATCTCGCCCGGCGGACGGCGGAGGCGGGGAAGGTTCTGGTTGGGCGGTTGCCGGTTTATCCCGCGTATGTGCGCGCGGCGGGGGAGTGGCTGGCGCCGGCGGTGGCGAGCCAGGTTCGGCGGATGGCGGATGCGGAGGGGTTTGCGCGCGAGGATGCCATCTCCGGGAAAGACTGGGCGCCGGGGCAGGTGACGTTGCCGGTGGCGCCGGAGGTTTTGCTGACTTACGTGGATGTTGGGCTGGCGCGGTTGGTGGAGCGGGCGGCGGGCGGGGTGCGGCTGGACCCGCCTGAGATCGAGCGGTTGTTTGCGGCGCGGGATGCGGATTACCGGCATGTGACGCAGGCGGCGGATGCGTTGCGGAAGGCGGTTTCCGGAGACGTTATTCGTTACGTGGTCAATCGGAATATCAACTATACCAATGTCTGCACTTATCGCTGCACCTTCTGTGCGTTCTCGCAAGGGAAGTCGCATGAGGCGTTGCGCGGGCCGGCGTATGATTTGGATATGGGGGAGATCGTGCGGCGGTCCGAGGAGGCCTGGGCGCGCGGGGCGACCGAGGTTTGCCTGCAGGGGGGGATCCATCCGGACTACACCGGCGACACCTATGTGGCGATCTGTCGGGCGATCAAGGCGGCGGTGCCAGGGATGCATATCCATGCGTTCTCGCCGCTGGAGGTGACGCAGGGGGCGGCGACGCTGGGGCTAACGCTCACGCAGTTTTTGGCGCGGCTGAAGGAGGCGGGGTTGGGGACGTTGCCGGGGACGGCGGCGGAGATCCTCGATGACGAGGTTCGGGCGATCATCTGTGCCGACAAGGTGAATACGCAGGAATGGGTGGATGTGGCGCGGGCGGCGCATGGGCTTGGGCTGAGGACGACGTCGACGATCATGTATGGGCATGTGGAGGCGCCGGTTTCTTGGGCGCGGCATTTGTTGGTGTTGCGGGATTTGCAGACTGAGACTGGGGGGTTTACCGAGTTCGTGCCGTTGCCGTTCGTGCATATGGAAGCGCCGATGTATCTGAAGGGGTTGTCGCGCAAGGGGCCGACCTTGCGCGAGGCGGTGCTGATGCATTCGGTGGCGCGGTTGGTTTTGCATCCGGGGATCCCGAACATCCAGACCTCGTGGGTGAAGATGGGGCCGGAGGGGGCGGCTTTGTGTTTGAATGCCGGGGCGAATGATCTCGGGGGCACGCTGATGAACGAGAGCATCTCGCGCGCGGCGGGGACGGAGCATGGGCAGGAGTTTGCGCCGGAGCGGATGGAGGCGTTGATCGGCCGCATCGGGCGGGTGGCGCAGCAGCGGACGACGGATTATCGCGGCGTGGGCAATGAGCGGCAGGCGGCGTCCTACAACGCGCCGGAGCTTTCGCCGATGGTGCTGGCGAAGGCCGGCAAGCGGGCGCGGCTGGCGGTTGGGTGAGGGGTTAGCGGCCGCCGGCGGCGCGGATCATCGCGGCGATTGCGGTCTGGCCGCGGGCGATGGCGTGGGACAGGGGGCTTACGCCGTCCTTGTCGGCCAGGTTTGGGTTGGCGCCGGCGGCCAGGACCAGGCGGGTTACTTCCTGGTGCCTGGGGCCGCCATCGCCGAGCAGGACAATCTCCAGCAGGCAGGTCCAGCCGAGGCGGTTGATGTGGTCCACGGGGATGGCGGTGTTCAGCAGCAGGGCGACGGTTTCGACATGGGCGCGCTCGCCGGCGGGGATCAGGGCGTTGCCGCCGAAGCGGTTGCGGATGGAAAAATCCGGGCCGCGCGGGATCATGGCGGCCAGCATCGCGGTGCGGCCGCGCGCGCCGGCGAGGAGCCAGGGAGTGTCCTGGTTGGCGGCCTGGACATTGGGGCTGGCGCCGGCTTCGAGTAGGGCGATGGCTGCCTCGGTGTGGCCGGATTCGACGGCCAGCAGGAGGGCTGATCGGCCCTGGCTGTCCACCGCGTCCACCGGTGTGCCGGCGGCGAGGAGGGCCTTAGTCTCTGTGACCTGGCCCGCCGCGGCGGCGGCGCGCAGTTGGGCGGTGCGGTCCTGGGCCATGGAAGATGCTCCCCATGCCGTTACCAGAATGAGCGCCAGGGCGGCGCGCGGCGCGGTCATGTTGTGGTGTTGCGGAAGGTCGTGCCGGCGTTGACGCGGTTTGCCGCCATCAGGCCGCCATCGACCGGCAGGGTCACGCCGGTGACGTAGCTGGCGAGATCTGACAGCAGGAACAGGGCGGCCTTGCCGATATCGTCGGTGGTGCCGCGCTGCTTGGCGGGGATCACGCTGGTGCGGTACCACTCCACACGGGCCGGGGTGTCGTAGAGCCGGGGGGTGACGATGTGGCCGGGGGCGATGGCGTTGACGCGGATGGAATGCTCGGCCCACTCGACGGACATGCTCTGGACCAGGTTGATCAGCCCGGCCTTGGCGGCGCCATAGGCGGCGTGCATTGGCGAGCCCTGGAGCCCGTCGACCGAGGCGATGCAGACGATGGCGCCGGGGACGCCGCGCTGGATCATATTGGCGGCCACGGCGCGGCCGGCGGTGAAGACGTAACGCAGGTTGCGGACGAATTCGAAGTCCCAGGTCTCGGGCTTCATCTCGATGATGCTCTCGAAGGCGGCGGCGCCGACGATGGCGACCATGCCGTCCAGCGCGCCGAGTTTTTCCTCCGCCTCGGCGACGATGCGGTCGACCTGGCTGTCGTCGAGCACGTTGCCCACGATCGCCACGCCGCGGCGGCCGAGATGCTGGACGGATTGGGCGACGTTTTCCGCGCGTTCGGCCACGAGGTCGACGATTGCGACATTGGCGCCGGCCATGGCGAGGTAGCGGGCGGTGCTCTCGCCCATGCCCTGGCCGCCGCCGATGACCATGAAGGATTTGCCTTCGACGCCCAGCAATGAGTTTGGCATTGGGTGGTCTCCTATCTAGGGAGGAAGGTCTTCTTTTTCTGAAGAAAAAGAAGCAAAAAGACGGCGGATTCAAGTTTGGGAGCGAACGTCGCCGGGGGGCGTGTTTCCTGCCGCGGCTGCGGCAGCGAGAAGACTGGCAAATTGCTCGCCTGGAGTGGCGTAGTCGAGCGTTTTCCTGGGGCGGTCGTTGAGGCTGGCGGCCACCATGTC
>CAXNGD010000166.1:0-6174 GCA_964201575.1 Acetobacterales bacterium
TCCCGGTGCTGCCGACGGTGCACTACAACATGGGCGGGGTGCCGACGAATTATCATGGCGAGGTGCTGCGGCCGACCAAGGCCAATCCCGACGGGATCGTGCCGGGGCTGATGGCGGTGGGTGAGGCGGCGTGCGTTTCGGTGCATGGCGCCAACCGGCTGGGGACCAATTCGCTGCTCGATCTCGTGGTGTTCGGGCGGGCGGCGGCGCATCGGGCGGCTTCGGTGGTCAAGCCGGGGGCCAGCCAGTCGCCGCTGCCGGCGCGGGCGGGGGAGGCTTCGCTGGATCGTTTCGACAAGACGCGCCATGCCAAGGGCGGCACGAAAGTGGCCGAGCTGCGCGCCGGGTTGCAGCGGGCGATGCAGGCCCATGCCGCGGTGTTCCGCAACGGCGAGAGCATGAGCGAAGGCGTGGGGAAGATGCAGAAGATGTGGAAGGGGATGGACGACATGTCCGTGTCCGACCGTTCGCTGGTGTGGAACTCCGATCTGATGGAGGCGCTGGAGCTGCAGAACCTGATGGGCAATGCGATGACCACGATGGTGGGTGCCGAGGCGCGGCACGAAAGCCGCGGGGCGCAGGCGCATGACGACTTCCCGGATCGCGACGACGAGAACTGGATGAAGCACACCCTGGCCTGGTGCGGCGATGACGGGGCGGTGAAGCTGGATTATCGCGGGGTGAAGATGCAGACCCTGACCAATGAGGTTTCGGTGTTCCCGCCGAAGAAGCGCGTTTACTGAACGCATATGACACTGTATTTGGTGACTTTTGATCTGCATGGAGCCGACTCACCCCCGGGCAATCTTTACACATCTATTTACAGGGAAATTCAGGGTAATTTCGGTCCGTTCAATTTTTGCAAAGATTTTGGACAATTTTGTCTCGTTGTAACAGATGCGTCGACGGCTGTTGTTAAAGATACAGTGCGAGAAATAATTGACCGAAAAAACAATAGGTTTTCTTCTCGGGATATCGCGGTCATCTCCCTAGGGTCGGATATTTCGATCACAAGAGGTGTAGATGATGAAGATTTGAGAGATTTTCGGCGGTTCTTTAGTGCTGCAAATCGGTGATTATTCCCTCGGAATTTCGCAGTTTCTCCGCTTGAAGGTGACAAAATGGCCAACTTCAGCCTCCCTGCCAACAGCCGCGTCCAGCCCGGCGTCTCCCACAAGGCGCCCGCCGGGGCCAAGAACGTGCGCGCGTTCAAGATCTATCGCTGGAATGCCGATGACGGGCAGAACCCGCGCACCGACACTTATGACATCGATCTCGATGCCTGCGGGCCGATGGTTCTGGACGCGCTGATCAAGATCAAGAACGAGGTCGATCCGACGCTGACCTTCCGGCGGTCATGCCGGGAGGGCATTTGCGGATCCTGTGCGATGAATATCGACGGGACGAACACGCTGGCCTGCCTCAAGCCGATCGAGGAATGCACGGGCGATGTGAAGATCAACCCGTTGCCGCATATGCCGGTGGTCAAGGACCTGGTGCCGGATCTGTCGCAGGCCTATGCGCAGTTGCGCTCGATCGAGCCGTGGCTGAAATCCGACACCCCTGCGCCCCCGGATGGCGAGCGGCTGCAGTCCAAGGAAGAGCGGGCGAAGATGGACGGGATGTGGGAGTGCATCCTGTGCTTCTGCTGCTCGACGGCGTGCCCGAGCTATTGGTGGAATGGGGACCGGTTCCTGGGGCCGGCGGTGCTGCTGGCGGCGTATCGCTGGATTGCCGATAGCCGGGACGAGGCGACCGGGGCGCGGCTGGATGCGCTGCAGGATCCGTTCAAGCTGTATCGGTGCCATACGATCATGAATTGCACGCAGACGTGCCCGAAGGGGCTCAATCCCGCCAAGGCGATTGGCGAGATCAAGGCTTTGATGGTGGAGCGGGAAGGGTAGGATTCTTCTTTTTGTGAACAAAAAGAAGCAAAAAAACTTTATCCGTTTGGCTTGGACACGCGCTCCGGCTCCCATGGGAGTCGCGGTGTTGCCATTGGCAATGGATAGAAGTTTTTTTGCTTCTTTTTTTTCAAAAAAAGAAGTTCTTGCTTGACCATGCGCTTCGACTCCCGCCCCGTCGCCGGCTGGGTCAATTCGCTGTTTGTCGATCATGCGGTGCTGCGCATCGGGTGGACCAATTTCGCCGCGGTGGTGCCCGGGCGCTGGTATCGCGCCAATCACCCGACGCCTGGGCGGATTGCGCGGCTGGTGCGGCGGCATGGGATTCGCACCATCGTGAATTTGCGTGGCGCGCGCGAGTGCGGCTCCGATGCGTTGTCGCGGGCGGCGGCTTCACGGCTGGGGCTGGCGCATGTCTACATGGCGTTCGAGAGCCGGGGGGCGCCGCATCGCGAGCGGATTTTGCGGTTTCATGAGATCTGGCGGCGGGTGCAGACGCCGGTGCTGATGCATTGCAAGTCCGGGGCGGATCGGGCGGGGCTGGCGGCCGGGCTGGTGCTGCTGTTCGAGGGCGGGACGGCGGCGCAGGCTTTGGGACAATTGTCGTTGCGGTTTGGGCATTTCCGGCGGTCGGGTTCGGGGATCCTGGACGCGTTCTTCTTGCGGTATCAGGCCGAGGGCGAGGGGCGGGTGGGGTTCCTGGACTGGGTGCGGGACGCGTATGACGAGGAGGCGCTGCGCAGGGATTTTCGCGCTAGCGGGATTGCCAGTTTTCTTAACGACCGGGTGTTGCGGCGGGAATAGACCGGAGGCGGTACAACGGGTTTTCGTGGATGATCGGCATGGCCGCGAGCAGTGCTGCCGCATCGTCGCCGCGGCGCCATTTTTCTTCGATGACGTAAACAGGGCGGAACCGGGCGATGGTGTCGCCCAGGCTGTCGGCGGTCAGGCGCTCGGGCCAGCTGACGGCGGGACGGGCGCCGAACAGCGCGAATATCCGTGGATTGCGGGCGAGAAACAGCGTGCCGGGGGGCGTGGCCCGGATTTTGTCGATGAGGTCTATGAAGTCCGCGCTGTCGGTATTGAGCGGGGCCACGGCGCGGGCGTTGTGCTGGGCGTAGAACGGCAGATAGAGGATCGCGAGGGTGGCCAGCGCGAGCGCCGGGCCGTGACGGCCGAGACGCGGGGCGCAGAACTCAAGCGCTAGGAGCAAGAGTAGTGGAAGGATGGGCAGCGCGTAGCGCGTGGGCTCCATGTGCACCGGGAAGGCGATCAGCGCGCCGATGTAAAGGATCACGAAT
This sequence comes from Acetobacterales bacterium, assembly GCA_964201575.1. Lineage (GTDB taxonomy): Bacteria > Pseudomonadota > Alphaproteobacteria > Acetobacterales > Acetobacteraceae > CAMDGX01. The sequence goes on from CAXNGD010000166.1 coordinate 3,206, forward strand.
AGCGCGATGGCATCGAACCCGCGGCGCAGGCGCTGGATCAGCCCGGCGGCGATCAGGGCGGCGAGCGCCAGCAGGATTGGGTAGTTGGCCAGGCGGCCGAAGCTGAGGCCGAAGAGCTCCACCAGGGCGAAGGCATAGGCCTGGCCTGTATCGATGAAATGGCGGACGAGCCCCGACACGCCCATGCCACTGCCGTAGAGTCGGGCGAAATACCCGGCATAGGTGGTGTTGTCGACGCGCAGCCACAGCATGCCGACCAGGGCCACCGCCACGCCGGCGATCAGCGCGGGCATTAGGCGGCGGCGTGCCGTGCCCGGGCGCAGCACCAGGTCGAGCGCGATGGCGGCGGCGAGCACGATGCCGATGGAGCGGGTCAGGATCGCCATCGCGACCCCAATTGCCAGCAGCGCCGGCCGGCCGCGGGCGCCGAGCAGCGCCAGCATGCACCAGGCGGCGAAGGGCATGTCTGAGCCGATGGCGTCGCGCCGCATCAGGATGGCGGGCGACAGGCCGGCCGCCAGCACCAGGACGGCACTCCAGCGCGGCCCGAGCGTTGGCAGGGCCAGGCGATGCAGGCCCCAGAGCGTCGCCAGCAGCGAGGCCAGCATCAGCAGCCGCACGGCGTTGAGGTCGATCCCCAGTACTGCTACCAGCGGCACCAGCAGCAGCGGCAGGCCGGGCGGATAGGCGGCCGGTGACATGATGGCGTTGGCCGGGTTGAAGATGAAGAAAGTGGCGCCGTAGGGCTGGAGCGTGGCGATTGCCTGGGCATGGGCGAGGTAGAGCGCGAAATCGCCGCCGCCCATCACCGAATAGCCCGGCCGCCACAGGATCAGGTAGAGCGCGGCCAGCACCGCCAGCGCGGCGGTCGACCAGGTGTTCTCGCGCTCAGCGTCCATTGGCGGGTGCGGCGAGCGGGAACAGGTGGCGGCGCCAGATCAGCGCGATCGCCCCGGTGGCGAGCAGGCCGAACAGGCAATAGCCCGTGGCGGTCGCGACGAAGCCGAAGCGCTGGATCAGCCAGCCCGCCAGCAACAGGCCGACCGGCATCCCGTAGACCGCCAGCATGCGCACCCCCATCACCCGGCCACGGAATCGCGGCTCGGCGCTGCGCAGCAGCATCACCGCCATCGGCACCATGCTCAAGCTCTGCATGAAGCCGGCCAGCATCAGAAGGGCGATGCCGAGCGCGGGAAATTCGACATGGGAATACATCAGCAGCATGGCGTACCAGACAAAGGTGAAGCTGATCATCACCCGCCCGGCCGGGATGTTGCGCGCCACCGTGCTGAGCAGCAGCGAGCCGACCAGACCACCGCTGGCGAAGCCTGCCGCCAGCAGGCCCAGCCCCGCCTGGTCCATGCCGTAGATGTCGCGCGCGACATACGGCAACAGGCCGCCCGATAGCGGGAATGCACAGAAATTGACCAGGAAGGCGAGCACCATGGCGGCCAGCAGCCGAGGCGTGGTGCCGACATAGGCCAGCCCCTCGCGCACCTCGCGCCAGGGCGAGGCAGGCGCTGGCGCGGTGCCATCTCGCACCGGCCGGGCGATGCACAGCGTCAGCGCCAGGCTGGCGACATAGAACGCGGCGATCATCAGATAGGCAGCACCCATGCCGAGCAGCGCGAAGACCCCGGCACCGGCAAGTGCGCCCATGATGCGCGACGAATCCTGGGTGGTGCGCGAGATGCCCATGGCACCCATCAGCAGGTCAGGCGGCATCAGCCCGCCGATCAGCGTGTTGCGCACCGACAGATCCGACGGCCGCACCAGCCCCACGATGAATGCGATGCCGACGACATGCAGCGGCGTCAGTACCCCGGTCAGCGCGAACACCGCCAGCACCGAGGCCAGCACCGCATAGGTCGCACGCATCAGGCACAGCAGGTTGCGCGGACCGATCCGGTCGCAGGCTACGCCGAACAGCGGTGCCAACAGCGTGCCGCCGAATTGCAGCGAGCCGAAGACGGTCAGCCAAATGACCGACTGGGTCTCGACCAGGATGTACCAACCGAGGATCAGCGTCTCCATCTCGAAGGCCCAGGAGGTCAGCAGGTCGGCCGGCCACAACACCCGGTACGAGCGGTTGCGAAACGGCGCGAGAAACGGCGCCGGCGTCTTCTCCGGCAGGGTGGCCTGGCTGGCCATGCCGCGCGTTTCCTCCGTTTCTTGCATTGGACTGACGCTAGCAGCGGGCGCCATTCGGGCAAGCCGGGCGTGTGCGGGGCAGCCCCGCTATTGTCCGGGTCGCGAAGTTTTTGCGATTTGCTTGAAGATCGTGGGGCTTTTCGATGGGTCACCTGGCAGTTTCGATATCCCTGAGCGCGTCCGAGCGGCGGAATCTTGAGTTGCTGGTTCGGGCGGAGAAAACCGGCCAGGCGACGGCACGGCGAGCGCGCATTTTACGCGCCGCAGCCTCGGGGATGGACAACAAGACAATCTGCCTTGAGGTCGGGGCGGAGGCCAACATGGTGGGCAAGTGGCGCCGGCGCTTTGCCGCTCATCGAGTGGACGGGCTGCTGGACGCACCCCGCCCCGGCACGCCGCGCAGGATCGGCGATGAGGTCATTGCCGAAACCAGACGCCGTACGCTGGAGAGCGCGCCCGCTGGCAGCACGCACTGGTCGCTGCGTACGATGGCTCGTGCGGTGGGCTACGCACCGTCGACCATCCACCGCATCTGGCGCGCCTCCGGGTTGAAGCCGCATCGCAGCGAAACCTTAACGCTCTATGATACCAACCCGCCTTGATGTTGACCCATTCTTCATGGGTCAACATCAAGGCGGGTTGGTATGAGGCGCGCAACTCTATTGGCCACTCATACCAACCGCCCTAGCTTCTGACACACGCCCACTGCCTATGTCCGATGGATGCGATCCGCATTGGGTCTTCGGCGAGGAAGTTCCATGCGTCTTTGCATGCTTGGACGATGGCGTCGTAGCTGTCCCAGACCAGACTGCTGAGTT
>CAXNGD010000167.1:0-6166 GCA_964201575.1 Acetobacterales bacterium
ACTCAGCAGTCTGGTCTGGGACAGCTACGACGCCATCGTCCAAGCATGCAAAGACGCATGGAACTTCCTCGCCGAAGACCCAATGCGGATCGCATCCATCGGACATAGGCAGTGGGCGTGTGTCAGAAGCTAGGGCGGTTGGTATTACATGATCGTTACCATCCTTCGATGGTATGCACCGACCCTCGCCATTTACCGATTTTCGCGAAGCAGGCCATTGATGTTAAACGAGGCCGATGTGGTCGTTGCGATCCAGATTGATGGTGGCATGGGCGTTGTCGCTGGCGGCGGCGCTGGCGATGGGTGCTGTACTGGTCCAACTATATCGCCTGTCCAGCGATGCCCAGAGCGGGCTGAGTGCGGCGACGCTGGAACAGAGTTGCGCTGCAATCACGGAGAATTACAGCTTCTTTGTCGCTGGTTGGGGCGGGCCGCGGCATGAAGCGGAGTTCGACGGTTTCCGGCGTGACCTTCCGGGGGTGATCGGCATGGCCTTGTCCGGACGGCGCCAGGTTCAGGCGGGGATCTGGCAGGGCGGCGAAACCGGGCAGGGTGCGCTGGTCGGCGAGCCCGCCGTGGATATTCGTGCAGCACTGGTCGTCGCGGTCGCCGCGGCGCTGCGCGACGGGGAGGAGGGGCCATTCGGCGGCACCGATGGCCGGCTGGGCCTGGCGTGCCCGTTGCCCGGGCCGGTGCCGGACCTCGTGGCCTGGGTGGCCCAGCGGACTGGCGCGCCGCCCGGGGAGGCGGAGTTGCGGCTCGGCGTCACGGTTCTTGTGGCGCTCGTGCTGTCGTCGGCGGTCTGGTTGTCAGTGGTGCTGCTGGTCTGGCAGCGTCGGCTGCGGCGCATCGAGTTGGCGCTGGCGGGACATGAACAGGCGGGAGGGGGCAGCGCCATGCCCCTGGTGCCGATGACCGGGGATCGCGAACTGGACCGCGTGGTGAGCGCGTTGAACGCCGCCGGGGCGCGACTGACCACGGCGCAGGCCCGTGCGGCGACCTTGGCGACCCAGCTTGCCGCTGGCGAGCGGCTGGCCGCGCTGGGGCGCGTTGCCGCCGGGGTGGCGCACGAGATCCGCAACCCGATCGCCGCCATGCGGTTGCGCGCCGAGAACGCACTGGCCGGCGATCCCGCCCGGCGCGGGGTGGCGCTGGAGGCGATCCTCGGCCAGGTGGCGCGGCTCGACCGGCTGAGCGGCGAGTTGCTGTCGATGACGCAGCGCCCGGCGCCGTCGCTGCTGCCGGTCGAGGTGGCTGTCCTGCTGCAAGGCTGTGCCGCGGAGCAGGCGACGGCTGGCGCGCGGCTGGAAGTATCGTCGCCACGGCTCCCGGGGATGCTCGACGCGGCATTGCTGCGCCGGGTGCTGGATATCCTGGTCGAGAACGCCCTGCGCCACACGCCGGCGGATGGCCGGGTGGTGATGTCGGCCGCGGTCGAAGGCGCGGTGCTGCGCCTCAGCGTGGCCGATACCGGCGCGGGGGTGCCGGACGCGTTGCGCGCCTGGCTGTTCGAGCCCTTCGTGTCCGGGCGTCCCGACGGCACCGGGCTGGGGCTGGCGATTGCCCGGCAACTGTCCGAGGCGATGGGGGGACGGTTGTTCCTGGCCGATAGCGAGATCGGCGCCCGCTTTGTCCTGGAGGTCCCATGGCAATCGTGCTGATCGTCGATGATGACGCGGCACTGCGCGAGGGCATTGCCGAGACGCTGGGAGACCTCGGGCATGTCGCCGAACAGGCCGCGGACGGAACCGCTGCCTTGGCGCGGCTGGCGCGCGGCGGCGTGGACGCGGTGTTGCTCGATCTGCGCATGCCGGGGATGGACGGGCTGTCGGTGCTGCGGGCGTTGCGCGAGCGCGGCACCATGCCGCCCGTGGCGGTGCTGACTGCGGTGCCGACGGCGGGTAATACCATCGAGGCGATGCGCCTGGGGGCCGTCGACCACATCGCCAAGCCGATCGGCCGCGAGGCCTTAGCGGGGCTGATCGTGCGCATGGTGCCGGCCAGCACGCTGGCGCGCCCGGCGGCGATCGTCGATGAGTCCGATGCCCTGGTCGGCGCCACGGCGGCGATGCGCGAGGTGCAGAAGGCGGTCGGCATGCTGGCCGACAGCGATGCCACCGTGCTGATCACCGGGGAGACCGGCACCGGCAAGGAGGTGGTGGCCCGCGCCATCCACCGCCATGGCCGGCGGGCCTCTGCTCCCTTCGAGGCGTTCAATTGTGCCGCAATTCACGCCGGGCTGATGGAAAGCCAGCTCTTCGGCCATGTCCGCGGCGCCTTCACCGGCGCGGTGGGCGATGCGCTGGGCAGCATCCGCGCCGCGCACAAGGGCACGTTGTTCCTGGACGAGATCGGCGACATGGACCTGGCCATACAGGCGAAACTCCTGCGCGTGCTGCAGGAGCGGGTGGTGGTTCCGCTCGGTGGCAAGCCGGTGGCCGTGGATGTGCGGGTGCTGGCGGCCACGCATCGCGATCTCCGCGCCATGGTGCAGGCCGGCAACTTCCGCGAGGACCTCTACTGGCGCCTGGGCGTAGTGCCCGTTCACCTGCCGCCATTGCGCGAGCGGGTGGGCGATATCGTGCCGCTGGCCGAGCATTTCCTGGCGCGCGGCGCCGCGGCGCAGGGGTATGTGGCGCGGCACCTGTCGGGAGAGGCGGCTGCGCGCCTGGTGAGCCATGGCTGGCCAGGCAATGTGCGCGAACTGCGCAACGCGATGGAGCGCGTGGCGACGATGGCCCGGCGGCCCGTCATTGGCGCCGAGGATCTGGCCTTCCTCGGCAATGGTCAGATGGCCGCGCCGGCGGAGGACCTCATGCGCGGCACCCTGCCGGAGGCGGTGGCACGGCTCGAGGTGACGATGATCCGCCGGGCCCTGTCCCGCAGCGGCGGCAACCGGGCGGAGGCGGCCAGGCTGCTCGGGATCCATCGTCAATTGCTGTACGAAAAGCTGCGCCAGCACGGAATCGAGCTGTCCGGACACCGGACAGAGACTGTCGGCAAGGACGACGCCTAGTCGGCTGCATTAGAGCACGAATTCAATGTTTTCAATGTATTGAACCCTGGAACGGCGCTTGCGTTGTTGCTTGCACGGCCGCTTCCGGCCAGGACAACGGAGACGATGAGATGAAACGCAAGAGCTTCCTGATGTTGGCGACCGCCCTGGTGCTGGGCGTCGGCGCCGTCTACGGCAGCGGTGTGGCAATGGCGCAGATGCCGGGCTCGATGGGCCAGCGCGGTGGCGGCGGGGCGGCGGTTTATGACCCAGCGCAGCTTCCCCAGTTCAAGGGCACGGTGGCGCAGTATGCGCTGACCCCGCAGGGCGATGTGGCCGGCTTGATCCTGGCCGATGGGACTGAGGTGCATGTGATGCCCTTCGTCTCGGCCCAGTTGGTGTTCGCCGTGAAGCCGGGCGATGCCGTGACGATCCACGGGGTGAAAGCCCAGGCGGTGCCGATGGTGATGGCCCGTTCGGTCAGGAACGACGCCACCGGTGCCACCGTGCTGGTGACCATGCCGCATCGGCGTGGCGACAGCGCCGCCGCATCGCTGGAGGCTACCGGCACGATCACCGCGATGCTGCATACGCCGCGCGGCGAGGCCAATGGGGTGCGTCTGGAAGATGGCACCCAGGTGCGCATGCCACCGGGCGAGGCCAAGCGCCTGGCCGACCTGCTGGCGCCGGGCAAGGCCATCGCAGTCCGGGGCGACGGCTATGCCGGCCCGCTTGGCCGGGTGATTGCCGCGCGCCAGCTTGGGGCGGACAAGGACAGCCTGAAGGATGTCGCGGGTCCGAAGCACGGCGAACGCCGCTTCGGACCTGGTGGGCATCCTGGGGGTGGGCATCCTGGGAGTGGGCATCACGGCCCGCGCCATGGCATGATGCACGGCGACGACGGCACGATGCCCTCGGACCGGCCCATGATGCATCGCCGCGGCTGAGACGGCGCCACAACCAGAGCGGGGGGCCTTTGCGGGCCCCCCGTTTGCGTCAGTTGAAGCCCATGAAATGCGGCATCGCGCTGATCGGCGGTGCCGCCTTCAACCCCGCGATATCCGGCACCGGGCGCCGCGTGCGGGGATCGCCGGCCAGCATCTCCTCCAGCGCCGCCGCCACCGCCAGCACCTGGGCATCGCCGCCGCGTCGACCGACAATCTGCAAGCCAAACGGCATCCCGGCCCGGTCGCGCCCGACCGGCAGGCTGAGCGCCGGGTGGCCGACGATGGTCACCGCATAGGCCAGTGACAGCCAGTGGAAATAGGTCCGCGTCGGCTTGCCGTCGATCTGCTTGGGGAACAGCTCGGTCCAGGGCCGCGGGCTGATGGTGATCGCCGGGCTCAGGATGATGTCGAACTCGCCGAAAAACGCCTGCCACCGATGATACAGCGTGGTCTGCAACGCCGAAGCGCGGGAGACATCGGCGATGGTGTATTTCAGCGCCTCTTCCATGTTGGCGACGATGTTCGGGCCGAGCTGGTCGCGCGCCGTGTGCCACTTCTCGATGTGCCCGGCGATGAAGTTGGTCGAGCGCAGCACCTCGAAGGCCTCGTCGGTGCCGGTGCAATCGGGCGTGGCATCGGACACGCTGCGAAACGCGTGGCGGAACAGCGCGACCTTTTCGGCGAACACCTCGGCGATGTGCTTCTCGGTCGGCGCGAAGCCGAAATCCGGGGTGATGGCCACGCGCAGCCCGCCGAGATCGAGCGACTGCACCGGGAAGAAATCGCCGGGACTGTGCACCCGCTTGCCATGCACGGTGGTCGCCATCGGGTCGCCCGCATCCTCGCCGGCCATCACCGACATCAGCAGGCACAGATCGGGCACGGTGCGCGCCATCGGCCCCTGCACGCCGAGCCCGGACCAGCCGAGTTTCTTGCCCTCGTCCGGCACCAGGCCCGGGGTCGGGCGGAAGCCGACGATGCCGTTGAAGGCGGCAGGGTTGCGCAAGGACCCGCCCATGTCGCTGCCGCTGCACAATGGCACCTGTCCCACTGCCAGCGCCACCGCCGAGCCGCCCGACGAGCCCGCCGCATTCTTTGAGGGATCGAACGCATTGCCGGTGGCGCCATAGACGGCGTTGCGGGTATTGGCGCCGGCGCCGAACTCCGGCGTGTTAGTCTTGCCGGCGATGATCCCGCCGGCGGCACGGATGTTGGCGACCAGCGAGTGATCCTCGGCGGGCACATGATCGCGGAACAACGGCGAGCCCCAGGTGGTCCGCAGCCCCTTGGTGGGCGTCAGGTCCTTGATCCCGACCGGCAGGCCATGCAGCGCGCCCAGCGCATCGCCGCGCATCATGCGGGCCTCGGCAGCCTTCGCGGCGGCCCGGCTGGCGGCGTCATCGCGCGCCACCATGGCGTTCACCGCATGGTCGGTGGCGTCGGTCCGGGCGAGGCAGCTTTCCAGCAACTCCACCGGCGAGAGGGCACGCCGGCCGATGAGGCGACGTGCCTCCACGGCGGTGAGGTCACAGGGCTCGGTCATCGCAATGGTTCCTCAGGCGGCCGATGAGGGCCGAGCCTTCATGCGGGCATGGTGGGCGACGATGTTGGCGTTGGCCGGGTTGACCGGCTGGCCGATCTGGGCACCGAAGTCGAGAAAGCAAAACAGCAGGATGTCGGCCATGGTCAGGCGGGCTCCGCAGATGAATTCGTTCCCGCCCATCAGACCGTCGAGCCAGGTCAGCTTCTCCTGTGCGGTCAGCTTGAGGTCATCGGCCGCCTGGGGGATGACGCGGATGCGAGAGGCGAAGATCTTCAGCCCTTCGGCGAAGCGGAAGCCGTTGGCCAGCGGCTCGATGATGTTCAGGTCGATGCGCCGGGTCCACATGCGGGTTTCCGCCCGCTCCCACGGCGTGCTGCCGATCAGGGTCTTGCCGGCTGGGCCGACCTCGTCGAGGTACTCGCAGATGGCGGTGATCTCGGCCAGGACGTGGCCGTCATCTAGTTCCAGCGCGGGCATCTGTCCGGACGGGTTCTTGGCCATGTAGGCCGCCTGGCGGTTCTCGCCGCCGCGTAGGTCGATCTTGGTGCTGGGCAGTTCAACGCCACGCTCGGCGGCGAACATGCGGACCATGCGGGGGTTCGGGCCGACGGAATCATAGAACAGCATTTGTTATCCTTTCAAGAAAGGCCAGGGGCTTTGCCCCTGGACCCCACCAAAGGC
>CAXNGD010000168.1:0-6160 GCA_964201575.1 Acetobacterales bacterium
GGCAATCGTTCGACACACCGCGCTGAACCTGCTGTCTGCCGCCAGACCCACCACAAGCTTCAAAAACCGCCGCAAGAAGGCCGGGTGGAACGTCGATTACCTGGAGACAGTGCTCAGAGGGAACGCATGACGTTCAAGCGATTCGCCTGAATCTTTCACCCCGCCATGTTGCCTGCCATTAAACCCCATGATAGAGCCCGCTACGTAAGTGCATCTGCGGCGGCGGCCCTGCCGGCGTCGGGGATGGTGCTGTGTCTAGCTCTCCCACCGGCGGCAAGCAGTGCCGCCCATAATATGGAACCGGGCCCTTGGCGTCGGCGCAAACATCCCAGTCGAGTGGCGGTTCTGGCGGCAGCGCGATTTCCACCGGTGGCGGTCTGGTCGACCGCTATGCGGCCGCGCTGTACGCCCACGCCTCGGACCAGCATCAGCTCGACCTCGTGGTTGAACAGCTCGACGCGCTGGGCCGGATGATCGACGACACGGCCGACCTCAGGCGCCTGCTGCGCTCGCCGCTGATCGACGTGAACACCGCCCAGAAGGCGCTGCGCGCCGCGTTGGAATCGCAGGGCTTCAGCAAGATCGTGCTGGACTTCGTCGGCGTCATCGTCGCCAACCGCCGGATGAACGCGCTGCGCACCGTCATTTCCGCCTTCGCCGCCCTGGTCGCCGCCAAGCGCGGGGTGGTGGTGGCCGAGGTCCAATCCGCCCACCCGCTGACCGACGTGCAGGAACAGCAGTTGCGCGCCCGCCTGATCGAGGCAGGGTACGGCAACGTCAATATCGTCAAGAAAGTCGATCCCGCCTTGCTTGGCGGGCTGGTTGTGCGCATCGGCGCCCGGCTGTTCGACTCCAGTTTGAAATCCCGGCTGCAACGCCTGCAGTACGCCATGAAGGGAGCCGCCTGATATGGACATCCGTCCCGCCGAGATCTCGGAAATCCTGAAGAAGCAAATCGCTTCGTTCGATACCGAGGCCGACGTCTCCGAGACTGGCCAGGTGCTGAGCGTGGGTGACGGCATTGCCCGCATCTTCGGCCTGCAGAACGTCATGGCCGGCGAGCTTGTCAGCTTCCCGGGCGCCGGGCTGACCGGCATGGCGCTGAACCTCGAGACCGACAATGTCGGCGTGGTGATCTTCGGCGACGACACCCGCATCCGCGAAGGCGACACCGTCAGCCGCACCGGCCGCATCGTGGACGTTCCCACCGGCAAGGGTCTGCTCGGGCGCGTGGTCGACGGTCTCGGCAACCCGATCGACGGCAAGGGCCCGATCGAGGGCAAGCGCATGCTGGTCGAGGTCAAGGCCCCGGGCATCATTCCGCGCAAGTCGGTGCACGAGCCGATGCAGACCGGCATCAAGGCGATCGACTCGCTGATCCCGATCGGCCGCGGCCAGCGCGAACTGGTCATCGGCGATCGTCAGACCGGCAAGACCGCGGTGATCATCGATACCATCCTCAACCAGAAGGGGATCAACGCCGGTACCGACGAGAGCAAGAAGCTCTATTGCATCTACGTTGCCATCGGCCAGAAGCGCTCCACCGTGGCCCAGCTGGTGCGCACGCTGGAAGAGAACGGCGCGATGGAATATTCCATCGTGGTGGCCGCCACGGCCTCGGATCCCGCGCCGATGCAGTTCCTGGCGCCTTACACCGGCTGCACCATGGGCGAGTATTTCCGCGACAACGGCATGCACGCGGTGATCTTCTATGACGATCTGTCCAAGCAGGCCGTCGCCTATCGCCAGATGTCGCTGCTGCTGCGCCGCCCGCCGGGCCGCGAGGCCTATCCGGGCGACGTGTTCTACCTGCACTCGCGCCTGCTCGAACGCGCCGCCAAGATGAACGACAGCTTCGGGGCGGGATCGTTGACCGCGCTGCCGGTCATTGAGACCCAGGCCGGCGACGTCTCGGCCTATATCCCGACCAACGTGATTTCGATCACCGACGGCCAGATCTTCCTGGAGACCGAGCTGTTCTTCAGAGGCATCCGCCCGGCGGTGAACGTCGGCCTGTCGGTGTCGCGCGTGGGCTCGTCGGCGCAGATCAAGGCGATGAAGCAGGTGGCGGGGCGCATCAAGCTCGAACTCGCGCAGTATCGCGAAATGGCCGCCTTCGCCCAGTTCGCCTCGGATCTCGACGCCTCCACCCAGCAGCTGCTGGCACGCGGTGCCCGCCTGACCGAGCTGTTGAAGCAGCCGCAGTTCAAGCCGGTGCCGGTCGAGGAGCAGGTGATCGGCCTGTTCGCCGGCGTGCGCGGCTATCTGGACAAGATCGAAGTCGGAAAGATCGGCCGCTTCGAGAGCCAGCTGCTCGCCGACATCAAGGCCCGCGAGCCCGCCATCATCAACGCCATCCGCAGCGATCGCGAGATCAAGCCGGATGTCGAGAAGCAGCTGATCGCCTTCCTGGACGGCTTTACCAAGTCGTTCGCCTGACCCCAGCGATCCCGAGGGGGTAGCACCGCGCCATGGCGACCTTGAAGGACCTGCGGGTCCGCATCACCAGCGTCAAGTCGACGCAGAAGATCACCTCGGCCATGAAGATGGTCGCGGCGTCCAAGTTGCGCCGCGCCCAGAGCCAGGCCGAGGCCGCCCGCCCCTATGCCCAGCGCATGGAGCGGATGCTGGCCTCGCTCGGCGCCTCGGTGGTGGGCTCGCCGACGGCGCCGAAGCTGCTGGTCGGCACCGGCGCGGACCGCGTCCACCTGCTGGTTCCGGTCACCGCCGATCGCGGCCTGGCCGGCGCCTTCAACTCGAATATCGGCCGCATGACCCGCAACCTCGCCCGCAGGCTCGAGTCCGAGGGCAAGACCGTCAAGATTTTCGCGGTCGGCCGCAAGGGCCGTGACTATCTGCGCCGCGAAATGGCCAGCCGGATCATCGGCGACGTCTCCTATGCCGGGCGCAAGAACATCGCCTTCACCGACGCCCAGGATATCGCCGCCCGCATCACCGCGATGCTCGATGACGGTGCCTTCGATGTCTGCACCGTGGTCTACAACCGCTTCCAGTCGGTCATCTCCCAGGTACCGACCGAGATGCGCCTGATCCCCGCCCCGCTGCCGGCGAGCGGCGCGGTCGCTCCCGGCGGTGCGATCTACGAATACGAGCCGGACGAGGAAACCCTGCTGGCACAGCTGCTGCCGCAGAACCTCGCCATCCAGGTCTATCGCGCCCTACTGGAAAGTGCCGCCGGCGAACACGGCTCGCGCATGACCGCGATGGACAACGCCACCCGCAATGCCGGCGACATGATCAAGAAACTGTCGCAGACCTACAACCGCGCCCGCCAGGCGAACATCACCAAAGAGCTGATTGAGATCATTTCCGGCGCCGAAGCGCTCTGATAGCCGCCGCCTCGTCTACGATCGACCGCAACCAGGAGTCCCTAATGGCCAGCAACAATGTCGGGCGCATCACCCAGGTTCTGGGCGCCGTCGTGGACGTTCAGTTCGACGGCGAGCTGCCGTTCATTATGAGCGCGCTGACCACCAAGTCGGGCGACCACATCACCGTGCTCGAAGTCGCCCAGGAGCTGGGCGAGCGCACCGTGCGCTGCATCGCCATGGACAGCACCGACGGCATGGTGCGCGGCCAGGAAGTGGTTGACACCGGCGCGCCGATCTCGATGCCGGTCGGACCTGGCACGCTGGGCCGCATCCTGAACGTGATCGGCGACCCGATCGACGAGCGCGGCCCGGTGACAGCCACCAAGCGCATGCCGATCCATCGCCTCGCGCCGACCTTCGAGGAACAGGCCGCCTCGGCCGAAGTGCTGGTGACAGGCATCAAGGTCGTCGACCTCCTCGCCCCCTACCTCAAGGGCGGCAAGGTCGGGCTGTTCGGCGGCGCCGGCGTGGGCAAGACCGTGCTCATCCAGGAGCTGATCAACAACATCGCCAAGGGCCATGGCGGCGTGTCGGTGTTCGCCGGCGTGGGTGAGCGCACCCGCGAGGGCAACGACCTCTATCACGAAATGACCGCCGCCGGCGTCATCAAGCTCGGCGAGAACGGCTCCACCGAGGGCTCCAAGGTCGCGCTGGTCTATGGCCAGATGAACGAGCCGCCGGGTGCGCGCGCCCGCGTGGCGCTGTCCGGCCTGACGCTGGCAGAATACTTCCGCGACGAAGAAGGCCAGGACGTGCTGTTCTTCATCGACAACATCTTCCGCTTCACCCAGGCCGGCGCCGAAGTGTCGGCCCTTCTGGGCCGCATCCCCTCGGCCGTGGGCTACCAGCCGACGCTGGCCACCGACATGGGCGCGCTGCAGGAGCGCATCACCTCGACCAACAAGGGCTCGATCACCTCGGTGCAAGCCATCTACGTGCCGGCCGACGACTTGACCGACCCCGCGCCCGCCACGTCGTTCGCGCACTTGGACGCCACCACCACCCTGTCGCGCTCGATCGCCGAGCTCGGCATCTATCCCGCCGTGGATCCGCTCGATTCGACCTCGCGCGCGCTCGACCCGCGCATCGTCGGCGACGAGCATTACACCACCGCCCGCGAAGTCCAGCGCGTGCTGCAGACCTACAAGTCGCTCCAGGACATCATCGCCATTCTCGGCATGGATGAGCTCTCCGAGGAAGACAAGCTTGTCGTCGCCCGCGCCCGCAAGATCCAGCGCTTCCTGTCCCAGCCCTTCCACGTCGCCGAAGTCTTCACCGGCTTCCCCGGCGTCTTCGTCCCCATCGCCGACACCGTGCGCAGCTTCAAGGCCATCGTCGCCGGCGAATACGACCACCTGCCCGAGTCCGCCTTCTACATGGTCGGCACCATCGAGGAGGCCATCAAGAAGGCTGACGCGATGAAGACCGCCGCCTAAAGCAGGAACAGGCCCCATGCCCATCGATCTCGAAATCGTCAGCCCGGAAAAGCTGCTGCTGTCGCGCCCGGTGGACATGGTGGTGATCCCGGCCGCCGAGGGCGAAATGGGCGTGCTGCCGCAGCACGCTCCCATGATCGTCCTGCTCCAGGAAGGCGTGATCCGGCTCTACGAAGGCACCCGCGTCACCGAAAGCCTCAAGGTCTCCGGCGGTTTCGCCGAAGTCACGCCAACCCGGGTCACCGTGCTGGCGGACACCGCAACCCCGGTCTGACCGCGGCCAAATGCGCCTCTCCCGCAGGGGAGCAATAGCGGGCGGCGCAGCATTGCTGGCCGCCCGAACTGCGTACGCCGCCGGATACGACGCTACCTTCCCCGCCCCCCAATCCGCGGCCGTCGACCATCGCTACGACCGCGTGGTGCACGACCCCTCCCGCGACCGCGACATCCCCATCTACATCACCCATTCGGCCCGCCGCCGCCGCATGCCGGTGATCCTCTTCAGCCACGGCCTCGGCGGCAACCGCCACGGCCCCGAATTCCTGCAGAAATGGTGGACCGCCCGCGGCTACGTCACCGTCTTCCTACAGCACCCCGGCTCGGACGACGCCGTCTGGCGCACCACCCCGCCCGCCGAACGCATGGCCGCACTCCGCCAGGCCGCCACCCCCGCTCAGCTTTACGCCCGCATGCGCGACGTCGTCGCCGTGCTGGACGCCCTCGCCCTCTGGCAGGCCGCCGACGAGCCCCGCACCCTCGCTGCCACCATGGACCTCGCCCGCATCGGCCTCGCCGGCCACTCCTTCGGCGCGCTGACCACCCAGGCCGTCGCCGGCCAGCGCCTGCCCCCCGCCATCCCCGGCGCCTGGCCGGACCCGCGCATCAAGGCCGCCCTGATCCTCAGCCCCAGCGTTCCCGCTCAGTCCTTCCCTGGCCGCGCCGCCCCCGCCGAAGCCTTCGGCCAGGTCGCCATCCCCTGGATGCTGATGACCGGAACCCATGACGGCTCCCCCCTCGGCCCGCCACCAGACCGCCTCGCCGTCTACCCCGCCCTCCCCCCCGGCCGGAAATACGAACTCGTCCTCGACCAGGCCGAACACTCCGTTTTCAGCGATACCGCCCTGCCTGGCGACCAGCTGCCGCGAAACCCCAACCACCACCGCGCCATCAAATCCCTCAGCGCAGCCTTTCGGGGACAGCACCCTGGGCGCCAATCCCGCCGCCACCGCCTGGCTCGACGGCGAGGCCGCCCGCAGCGTGCTGGCCGGGGGGGATGGGTGGCAGCGGAAGTGAAGGAAGCAAGCCGGGGCTTTGCCCCGGACCCCACCAGGG
>CAXNGD010000169.1:0-6128 GCA_964201575.1 Acetobacterales bacterium
CTGCCCGGCGCGGCGCGTTGCCCGGCGGTTTCGAGCGCGGCACGGAGTTGGAGGCGGAAGGTTTCCCAGGGAATGAGTTTGTTCAGCGCCACCAACGGGTCGGGTTTGGCGTCGAGGGTTTCGTAACGATGGGAAAGATCGAAGAAGCCTGGCTGGGTCATCGGGAATCCAATCGGGCGGGGTGGTTGCCCTTTTGAATCGGAGATTGAGGCTGGGGGCCAGGCGAATTTTTAGAGGTGCCCATAAGAGCGAAAAACTTTTATCCGTTCGCCATAGGGATCAGACGATGCAGCTTCCGATTCTGGAATTCGCCTTTGAGGCTGCCGTCTCGGTGTCGCCGCGGTTTTCGCTGGGGCAGGTTCATGGCGGCGAGCGGCGGGTCATTCCGATCACTGGGGGGACGGTCACCGGACCGCTGCTCTCCGGCCGCGTGGTGCCGGGCGGGGCCGACTGGCAACTCGTCCAGCCTGACGGGCTGATCGACGTCACCGCGCGCTACACCATCGAGGCCACCGACGGCACGCTGATCGGCGTGGTCAATCGCGGCCTGCGCCACGGCCCGCCGAATGAGATGGCGCGGCTGGCCGCCGGCGAGGCGGTCGACCCCGCCCTGATCTACTTCCGCACCACCCCGGTCTTCGAGGCGCCAGCGGGGCCGCATGAATGGCTGGCGCGGCACATCTTCGTCGCCACCGGCCAGCGCCACCCCGACGGCGTGCTGATCAGGTTCTTTGTCGTGCGATAGGCGCGGGCCGACCATCGCGCGCGGGCGCTAGTTCAGCAGTCTCATTGCGCCCTCGAGATACTTTGTCCGCGCGTCGATGAGCCGCGCCATGCACTGCGGAGCAGCCAGGACCTGGGCTTCCCTGCCAGCACTTCGCAGGTGGTAGAGGGAGCAGGCGCGCTTTCGATATGCCTCCCACGCCGCCTGCTCGGCCTCGAGTTCTGGCCGCATTTCGGCAACCATGTCGGCATCCGCGCCGGGGGCACTCCAGGCAAGGACGATCGCGTGCCACACCGCGCGCGTCCGCGCTTCCGCACGTTGCATGCGCTCGGCCCCGCAGGCCGCCCAGGCGAAATTGGTCCCGTCCGAAGCGTCGATGCAGGCTTCATAGAGCGGGTCATCCGCCGCCTGATCATCGGCCTGCGCGTGGCTGGGCGAGATCATGACGGCAACCAGGATCAGCCAACGCACCAGCTTCATCCTGCATTCTCCCCCCGGACCATCACCCGGGGCAAGCCATGGCCGGACCAGCCAAATCGCAACGATGCTGCCAACCAGCCGTTCGGCCGCTGGACCCCGCCCTGATTCGGTCCGATACTTCCAGACATGGGGGCCGCGACTTCGGAGGGAACGGACATGTCCGATACCGACCTGCCGCCACGCGACTTCACCCGCACCGGCCTGCCCTATGCCGACTGCGTGCGCGCCGTGGGCATCGACGAGCCATTCCGCTGGCTCGCGGCGGGATGGCGGGATTTCCGGGCCGCCCCCCTGGCCAGCCTCTCGCTGGGACTGATCGTCGTGCTGGCCGGCTTCGCCCTGACCTTCGCGCTGGCCGGAGCCGGGTATTTCTATCTGACCGCCCCGCTGATCGTCGGCTTCATGCTGGTCGGCCCGGCGCTCACCGTCGGCTACTACGCCATCAGCCGCGACATCGAAGCCGGACAGGCGCCATCGCTGCGCCGCGCGCTGGCGGCCTGGCGCGGCAATCCCGGCGGGTTGCTCTGCCTCGGCCTGGCGCTGGTCGCCTTCCTGGTGCTGTGGATGCGCTTCGCCGCCCTGATCTTCGCCATCTTCTTCCCCTACGCGATGATGGATTTCCAGGCGCTGCTGAACGCCACCCTGTTCACCGTCGAAGGCCTGTCCTTCCTGTTCGTCGGCACCCTGGTCGGCGGCGTCATGGCGGCGATCGCGTTTGCCGCCGGCGCCTTCTCGCTGCCGCTGCTGCTGGACCGCCGCGTCGGCATGCTCGAAGCCCTGGTCACCAGCGTCATCGCCGTGGTGCTCAATGCCCGCACCATGGCGCTATGGGCCGCCCTGGTGGTGCTGTTCACCGGCGCCGGCCTGCTGCTCGGCTATGTCGGCCTCTCCGTCACCCTACCGCTGGTCGGCCACGCCAGCTGGCACGCCTATCGCGCCATCATCCGCATGCCGTAAGCTGTCATTCCAAACCGGAGGAACCCCCATGGTTGTCCTGCAGATCAACTACCGCTTCCAAAACGTCACCGCCGAGGAATGGGCCACGCGCTACACCGACGCCACCGGCCAGAAATTCCTGTCCGTCGACGGCCTCCAGTGGAAAATCTGGCTCGACGGCGAAGGCAACAATGTCGGCGGCATCTACCTCTTCGAGACCCGCGCCAAGGCCCAGGCCTATCTCGACGGCCCGATCGTTGCCGGCATGAAGGCCAACCCGAACGTCGCCGATCTGCGCTTCACCCTGTCGGACGTGCGCGAACGGATGAGCGCCATCACCAACGCGCCGGTGCCGGGCCTCGCCCCGGTCGCCATCGCGGCGGAGTAAGATCCAGATGACGGACGGTTCCAACACGAAGAAGACCGGGCTGCGCAAAGGCCTCGCCACCTATGGCGACGCCGAATTCTCCCTGGTCATGCGCCGCGTCTTCATCAAGGCGATGGGCTACACCGACGACGCGTTGGACCGTCCGATCATCGGCATCACCGACACCTACAGCGATTTCAATCCCTGCCACGGCAACGTGCCCGACCTGATCGAGGCCGCCAAGCGCGGCATCATGCTGGCCGGCGGAATGCCGATGAAGTTCCCGACCGTTTCGATCCACGAAAGCTTCTCCCACCCCACCTCCATGTTCCTGCGCAACCTGATGGCACTCGATACCGAGGAAATGGTGCGCGCCCAGCCGATGGACGCCGTGGTGCTGATCGGCGGCTGCGACAAGACCATCCCCGCCCTGCTGATGGGGGCCGCCAGCGCCGACATCCCCGCCATCGTGCTGCCCACCGGCCCGATGCTGGTCGGCCACCACAAGGGCGAGGTGCTCGGCGCCTGCACCGATTGCCGCCGCATGTGGGCCGATTTCCGCGCCGGCCGAATCGACGAGGCAGAGATCGACGCCATTTCCGGCCGCCTCGCCCCCACCAAGGGCACCTGCATGGTGATGGGCACCGCCAGCACCGTCGGCTGCATGACCGAGGCGCTCGGCATGTGCCTCCCGGGCGCTGGCTCCGCGCCTGCCACCCACGCAGACCGCATCCGCGCCGCCGAGGCCTCGGGTGCCGCCGCCGTCAAGCTCGCCGCCGCCGGCCGCAAGCCCAGCGACATCATGACGCCAGCCGCCTTCCGCAACGCCTTCACCGTGCTGCAGGCCATCGGCGGCTCCACCAACGCGGTGATCCATTTCACCGCCGTCGCCGCCCGCCTCGGCATCAAGATCGACATGGCGGAATTCGACCGCATGGGCCTCGAAGTCCCCGTCCTGGTCGACCTCAAGCCGAGCGGCGAGCACTACATGGAGCATTTCCACTGGGCCGGCGCGATGCCCAAGCTGCTCAAGGAAATCGCCCCCCACCTCGACATGACCACCCTGACCGTCGCCGGCGGCACGCTCGCGGACTACGCAGCCCAGGCCGAAGAAATCCCCGGCCAGACAGTGATCCGCTCGGCCAAGAACCCCATCGCCGTCGGCGGCGGATTGGCGATCCTGCACGGCAACCTCGCGCCCGGCGGCGCCCTGATCAAACGCTCGGCCGCCAGTCAGAAGCTGATGGTCCATGAAGGCCGCGCCGTGGTGTTCGACGGCCTCGCCGACATGGCCGCCCGCCTCGATTCGGACGATCTCGACGTCCAGCCCGAGGACGTGCTGGTCCTGCGCCACGCCGGCCCCAAGGGCGCCCCCGGCATGCCCGAGGCCGGCTACATCCCGATCCCGCGCAAGCTCGCCCGGGCGGGCGTCAAGGACATGCTCCGCATCAGCGATGCCCGCATGTCCGGCACCGCCTTCGGCACCATCGTGCTGCACATCACCCCGGAATCCGCCATCGGCGGCCCGCTCGCCCTGGTGCAGAACGGCGACCGCATCCGCCTAGACGCCACGGGCCGGACCATCGACCTGCTGGTGGACGACGCCGAACTCGCCCGCCGCCGCGCCGAATGGGCCCCGCCGCCAGCCCACCCCGGCAGCGACCGCGGCTACCTCAAGCTCTACATCGACGAGGTGACCGGCGCCGACCAGGGCTGCGACTTCGCCTTCTGCCTGCCGCCGCAGATGCGCTGAGCCCGCGGCGCGATCGGCCGGGGACCGAATCGATAAAGGATGGTTTACGATCTTGCTGCTTGGTCGTTGTTCGATCGTGTCATCAAGGATTGCCCATGTCGCGCCCTGCCCTGATCACCGCCCTTGCCGTCGCACTCGCCTCCGCCGACCCGGCCGTCGCCCAGACCCCGGAGCCCAAAGGCTTCTGGGACCGCGAGGCCGTGCTGGGCGATCGCTCAAGCCTGGAAGCCAAGGGCATCACCGTCTCGCTGCAACTGACCAGCGAGGTCTGGGGCGGCCTGTCCGGCGGGCTGCGGCGCGGCGCCCGCCAGGGCGGCTTCGGCCTGGCCAGCATCGCCATCGATACCGCCAAGGCCGGCTGGTGGGAGGGCGGCACCTTCTTCATCAGCGGCGTCGCCACCTATGGCCGCTTCCCCGGCGCCGAACTGGCCGGCACCCTGCAATCCCCCACCAGCAGCGAGGCCCCACGCGGCCCGCTGCTGTACGAAACCTGGTACGAACAATCCTTCGCCGACCGCACCATCTCGCTCCGCCTTGGCAAGCTGCGCGCCGATGCCGAATTCCTCAACAGCACCTATGGCGAGGATCCGGAATACGGCGGCGCCGGCACGCTGTTCACCAATGCCAGCTTCGGCTTCCCCGGCATCTATGGCCTGGCCCTGCCCGGTGGCGGCCCGGCCTATCCGCTGACCACGCCAGGTGCCCGGCTGAAACTCTCGCCCACCGATTCCTGGCGCCTGTTGCTCGGCGTGTTCCACGGCACGCCCTCGCGCAAGACCCTCTCCGTCCGCGGCGGCACCCTGGCCATGGCCGAGGCGCAGTACCTGTCCAACCAGGCCGAGAACGACAAAGGCCTGCCCGGCACCTACCGTCTCGGCGCCTGGTTCCACAACCAGGGCTTTTCAGATCTCCGCCGCGACACCGCCGGCCTCTCCCTGGCCGACCCGCTCTCCACCGGCATCGCCCGCCGCCACGCCGGCAACTGGGGCGTTTACCTGATGGCCGACCAGCTCCTGTTCCAGACCGGCGAGGAGCGCGCCCAGGGCATCGGCGTCTCCGCCCGCCTGCTCGCCAGCCCAGGCGACCGCAACGCCGCCGATTTCCAGGCCAATTTCGCCGTCACCTGGAAAGGCGCCCTGCCCGGCCGCGACGACGACACGCTGGGCCTGGGCATCACCTTCCTCCGCCATGGCAACGCCGCCCGCGGCCTGGACCGCGACACGGCGGCCTTCTCCGGCGCCTTCACCCCGCTGCGCGGCAACGAGACGATCATCGAAGCCACCTACCAGATGCAGCTCGCCGGCTGGTGGGTCCTGCAGCCGAGCGTACAATACATCAACCGCCCCAGCGGCGGCGTGCCCGACCCGCACCGCCCCGGCCGCACCCTGCGCGACGCCTGGGTCGGCGGACTGCGCAGCGTGATCAGCTTCTGAACGAAGCCGTAATCTCGCTGATGCTGCGCGGCCCGCAGATCAGCATGAAGTAATCCCACGAAGCCGGCCGCTCATTGGCCATCAGATACTGGAAGTGCACGCGAAAGAACCGCCAGCGGAACCCGGCATAGTTCCCCGGCAACAGCACGTCGCGAAACCGCACCCCCAGCGTCACCAGCCGCGGCCCGGCCAGCCCGTGCCCCGCCGCCTGGTCGAACGGATAAAAGTTCATCACATCCTTGCGTGACTGCACGTCCAGCCACGCCACCTCCGGCGCCGCCAGCACCTGCTTCAACCGCTCGATGAACCACCCCGCCCTCGGGTTGAAGCTGACCAGCGGCAGGTTCGCCCCCAGCGTCACCAGCCGCAACGCCGGACCATGCCGCCCCAGCGCCGGATCCAGCGCCAGGGCCTGGGCGATCACATCCACGGCCA